>JAJXWF010000182.1 GCA_021781735.1 Actinomycetes bacterium | reverse complement strand
GGTGGTGGCCGCCAACTGGGACAGCGTCACGCTGGAACTGCCCCGCGGGCGGATCGTCACCATCCGGCTCACCGACCCGCTGCAGCACACCGCCACCAGCGATCGCGACCTGGTGGAGCGGGCCGGGTCGGCGCAGCAGTTCGTGGTGCTGCTCGGGGAGCGGCGCGGTTAGGATCCTCGTGTGAGCGAGCAGGTGCAGCGGCAGCCGTCCCAACCCCCGACGCCGGCGGCGTCCGAGCAGGAGACGCGGCGCGCCACCAGTGCCTCCGCCAGCGGCTTCGACGACCTGCTCGACAGCATCGACGCCGTGCTCGAGACCAACGCCGAGGAGTACGTGCGCTCGTTCGTGCAGAAGGGCGGCCAGTGAGCGGTGCGCAGCAGCCCGGCGACCTGGGCCCGGGCCCGGTCGTCATCGTCGGCACCGGCCTGGTCGGCTCGTCGATCGGCCACGACCTCACCCAGGCCGGGCTCTCCGTGCACCTCAGCGACCGGATCCGCAGCCACGCGATGGTGGCGGCCGGGCTGGGGGCCGGCGTCCTCGACCAGCCCGACCCCGGTGCGGTGCGCCTGGTCGTCGTCGCGGTGCCGCCCGACTCCGCCGCCGCGGTCATCGTCGACAGCCTCGCGCGGTATCCCCACGCGGTCGTCACCGATGTCGCCTCGGTCAAGGGGCTGCTGCGCCGCCAGGTACGGGAGGGCAGTTCCGAGGCCGCCCGGTACGTGGGCAGCCACCCGATGGCCGGATCCCACCACACCGGCCCGCTGACCGCGGTGCCGCAGCTGTTCGTCGACCGCACGTGGGTGATCACCGACGAGCCGGCCAACCCCGCCTGGACGGTGGCCCGCGTCGAGCAGCTCGCCGCGCTGTGCCACGCCCGGGTCGTCCATCTCGACGTCGACCAGCACGACGAGGCCGTCGCGCAGGTGTCGCACGTGCCGCAGCTGATGAGCACGCTCACCGCCGCGCACCTGCGGGACGTCCCAGACGAGCACCTCGTGCTCGCCGGGCAGGGCATCCGCGACGTCACCAGGATCGCGGCGTCCGACCCCGACCTGTGGCGCCAGATCGTCACCGCCAACGCCGGGGCGATCCGGCACGAGCTCGAGGGCATCCGCGCCGACCTCGACGAACTGCTCGCCGGCCTCGACGACCCGCAGACGGTCGAGGGGATCATGCTGCGCGGACGCTGGGGGGCGCGGGCGTTGCCCGGCAAGCACGGCGGCCGCAGCCGCGAGTGGGACTCGATCGTCATCGAGATCCCCGACACCCCCGGCGCGCTCGCCCGGCTGTTCGTCGACATCGACGGCGCCGGCGTCAACGTCGAAGACCTGTCGATCGAGCACGACGCCGCCCGCGAGGTGGGCTTCCTGTCGGTGGCGGTCTCGCCCGAGCGCGCCGACGGGCTGCGCGAGGCCATGCAGCAGGCCGGTTGGACCGTCCGCGGATGAGCGCGGGCGCCGCCGGTGCTTCGGGATGCCGCGGCGTCCCCGCTACCCTGAGCCGGTGACCAGCATGCTCATCGCCATCGACGGACCCAGCGGGTCGGGCAAGTCGTCGACGTCGCGCGGCGTGGCCGAGCGGCTCCAACTGGCGTACCTCGACACCGGCAGCATGTACCGCGCCGCCACCGTCGCCTGGCTCGACGACCCCGACGCCCCGACCGATCCCGGGGCCATCGCCCGGTTCGTCCGGCGCCTGCGTCTCGACGTGGGCACCGACCCGCGGCGTCCCACCATCGCCGTCGACGGGCGCGACGTCACCGCGGCGATCCGCGAGCCGCGCACCTCCGAGAAGGTGTCCGTGCTCGCGACGATCCCCGAGGTCCGGCGGGTGCTCACCGGGCAGATGCGCCGGATCATCGCCGACCACGGACGCCGGATGGTCGTCGAGGGGCGCGACATCACCACCGTGGTGGCCCCGGACGCCGACCTGCGGATCCTGCTCGTCGCCGACCCCGCCGCCCGCATCGCGCGGCGGCAGGCGGAGCTGTCGGGAGTGAGCGTGGCCGAGGTGGTCGACCAGGTCGTACGCCGCGACCGGGACGACGCCACCGTCTCCCAGTTCGAGGCCCCCGCTCCGGGTGTCACGCTCGTCGACTCCACCCACGACGACCTGGCGACGGTCATCGGGCGCATCTGCGACCTCGTCCCCTCGGCGTGAGGCGCGCCGCCTCCGCGTGAGCGGGTAGGCTGGTGCGCTTGTGCAGACGTCACGGGCCGCTGAGAGGCAGCGGTTCCGGAGGCGGCATCCGCGCTGATGGTGAAGGGGATCCACATGTCCGAGTTCGAGATGCCCGGAGGTGCGCCCGATCGCGCCCCCCGACCCGTGGTGGCCGTCGTGGGACGGCCCAACGTCGGGAAGTCGACGTTGGTGAACCGCATCATCGGCCGCCGTGAGGCCGTGGTGCAGGACGTCCCCGGTGTGACCCGCGACCGGGTCTCCTACGACGCCGAATGGAGCGGGCACGAGTTCGTCCTCGTCGACACCGGCGGCTGGGTCTCCGACGCCACCGGCATGGCCGCACAGATCGCCGAGCAGGCCGAAATGGCGATCACCCTGGCCGACGCCGTGCTGTTCGTCGTCGATGCCACCGTCGGCACCACCGACGAGGACGAGGCCGTCGTCCAGGTGCTGCGCCGATCCAAGAAGCCCGTGGTGCTGGCCGCCAACAAGGTCGACGACCAGCGCGGCGAGGCCGAGGCGGCGTCCATGTGGAACCTCGGGCTCGGTCAGCCGTGGGTCGTGTCGGCGCTGCACGGGCGCGGCTCCGGCGATCTGCTGGACGCCCTGCTCGAGGCACTTCCCGAGGCCCCGGCCTCCACCTTCGACGAGGTCGGGGGCCCGCGCAAGGTCGCGATCGTCGGCAAGCCCAACGTCGGCAAGTCGAGCCTGCTCAACAAGCTCGCCGGTCAGCAGCGCGTGGTCGTCAGCGAGATCTCCGGCACCACGGTCGACCCCGTCGACGAGCTCGTCGAGATCGGGGGAGAGGTCTACAACCTCATCGACACCGCCGGCATCCGGCGCCGCGTCAAGGAGGCACAGGGCCACGAGTTCTACGCGTCACTGCGCACCCAGTCGGCGATCGAACGGGCGGAGGTGTGCGTGGTCGTCATCGACGCCAGCGAGTCGATCAGCGACCAGGACCTCAGGATCTTGTCGATGGTCGAGGACGCCGGCCGCGCCCTGGTCATCGCCTACAACAAGTGGGACCTCACCGATGAGGAGCGTCGCCACTACCTCGACCGCGAGATCGAGCGGGACCTGCACCACTTCGCGTGGGCTCCGACCGTGAACATCTCCGCGCTCACCGGACGCAACGTCGACAAGCTGCACAAGGCGATCGTCACCGCCCTCGAGGGCTGGGAGACGCGCGTGCCGACCGGGAAGCTCAACGCGTTCCTCGGGCGGCTGGCGGCGTCCCACCCGCACCCGTTGCGCGGGGGCAAGCAGCCACGCATCCTGTTCAGCACCCAGGCCCAGAGCTGCCCGCCGACGTTCGTGCTGTTCACCTCCGGGCTGCTCGACCCGCAGTACGAGCGCTACGTGGAGCGCCGGCTGCGCGAGGACTTCGGCTTCGCCGGGTCGCCGGTCCACGTGCAGACGCGTGCCCGGGAGAAGCGGGGCCGCGTCAAGAAGTGAGCCGGGCCGGCCGGCGCCGCTGACAGCCACGCGACGACCGGCTGGTTGTGGCCCGTCGGGTCGTGGTCCGGCGGAGCGAGGTCGGTCGGCGTACGAGTGGGTCATCGGCGTACGACTTGGCGTGGTGATTTGACCAGGTCGTACGCCGTGGGCCCGTGTCGTACGCCGTGGGCTCGGACGCCGGGAGAGCCTGGCTCGCGGCTCCCGGCGACTGCCCGCGAGGCGGAGTGGAACCGCGGAGCCAACATCGGGTAGTGTTCCTCGACGGGTCAGCAATGACCCGGACGGGCTGTAGCGCAGCTTGGTAGCGCACTTGACTGGGGGTCAAGGGGTCGCAGGTTCGAATCCTGTCAGCCCGACAAGCATCACACCTTGTCAGAAGCTAATGAGGGCCAGAACGCGAGGCCCCGTGCGAGTTTCGTGCGAGAAGCTGGGCAGGAAGGCACCAAGCCATGCCTACCGCGACAAGCACCAGCACCCCCACGACAACCGTCCCGAGCGGCAGGCAGCGCAGAGCGAGGGTCACCCACCTGTACACCCACGGCGATGCTGAGGTGGCGGCCGAGCTCGGCGTCCAGGTCCGCGCCTGGTGCGGCGTGTGGCTGTGGCCGGCTCCCCCCGGGTGCTCGACGCTGGTCGCCGACGAAGGCCTCCCGTCCACGCCGTGTCGCAACTGCCTGCGGATCTACCGGGCGCGCGTCGGTGCCCCATGAGATGCAGCGCGAGGCCACGCCGAGTCGGGTTGGGTGAAGGATGGGCCCGTCCACTAATGCGCCGGAGACACAAGGCATGACTCACTAATGCGCCGGAGACACAAGGCATGACTCGGAGGAAATTCCCATGAAGGTGTTCATCGTCGCGGCAACAGTCGTTGGAGTCGCCGCCCTAGCTGGGTGCGGCGGTTCGAGCGCGTCACCCGCGCCAGGATCGGCAGTCACCAGCGTCGGCGCGTCCAGCGCACCAGCCACGCCGAAGCCGACCCCGAGCCCGACGACGTGGAGCGTCGCCGACGCGGGCAAGCAGTACCTCGCCATGGTCGGGCCAGGGAACAAGTTCATCGACAAGCTCAACGCGCTGCCGAGCACCGCGACCTACCAGCAGTGGGCACCGTTGTGCAAGCAAGTCGCCAGTGCGGAGGATGGCCTCGCCCGTGGGCTAGTGAACGGCAAGTGGCCGGCATCGGTGCAGGCGACCGCGCAGAAGATGGCCGAGGATGTGATCGCCGAGCGGACCGCCTACCAGCAGTGCGCCGCCGCAACCTCCGACGCCGCCGTCGTGGGGGCGCTCACGAACGCCACCGCGTCTGCGGCTCTCAAGCAGGGCAACAGCGACGGGGAGCTCATGCGGGTGAAGCTGGGGCTCCCAGGCACGTAACGCCACCGGGGTGGGCGCGCACGACAACCGCCGCGTGGGGAGTGGCCCCTGCGGGCTCTTTGATGAGGGCCCGCGGCACCGTCGCACTCCCATGGAGGCGGGTGTCATCGGCGACGGTGCGACGCGGGTTACCACCACGCTAACCCGGGCCCGGCTCCGCTGCGGAGAGTTTGGACGATCGTCCAGGTTCGGGGGCAGCAAACGGCCCGCGGAGCGCTCAACGGGGGGATGAGCACTCGACGCGGGCCGCGGGCCGAAACGTATCGGCTCCCCTCCGTGCGTGTCTAGTCGGGGGTCGGGCGGTCCCGTGCTCGGCCGGCCCACCCCACCACCGTCGTGCGAGCGTTTACCGGTCGACACGCCCACGAGGCAGGGCGGCCAGACCGTGACCGAGCCGACGTGCCGGACCGCCCAACCGTGTCGGTGTTACCGGCGGTGCTCGGCTTCCAGCCGGGTCACGCGCCGCTTCAGGTCGCTGATCTCCCGGTCCAGTTGCGCGAGGCGACGACGCAACTCATCGGCCCGCCACCGAG
>JAJXWF010000181.1 GCA_021781735.1 Actinomycetes bacterium | reverse complement strand
GTCGGGGTCCGACGTGCAGCCGCCCTACTACCTGTCGGTGCGCTGGCCGGGTGAGAGCGAGCCGGTGTTCAGCCTCACGTCCGGGTTCACCCCGAGCGACAGGTCCAATCTCATCGCCTACCTCAGCGTGGACGCCGACGCGTCGAGTCCCGGCTACGGCACGATGCGGATCCTGAGGATGGCCGACACCGTCCAGGTCCCCGGACCCGCGCAGACCTACAGTGCGATCAACTCGAACGAGTCGGTCGCCGCCAAGCTGCGGCTGTTCCTCGGTCAGGGGTCGTCGTCGGCGATCTACGGCAACCTGCTGACTCTGCCGGTCGGTGGGGGCATGCTCTACGTGGAACCCGTCTACACCCAGACCACGGCCAGTTCGGGCAGTTACCCGGCGCTGCGGTTCGTCGTCGTGCGCTTCGGAGAGCACGTGGGCATCGGCGACACCCTGCAGCAGGCTCTCGACCAGGTGTTCCAGGGCAATTCGGGGGCGGCCACCGGCGAGGGCAGCGGAGGCGGTTCGCCCGGAACCCCGGGCGGGTCCGGGTCAACAGGGTCGGTCGCCGCGGCGACGAAGCTGCTCGAGGAGGCCAAGGCGGCCTACGCCGCGGCCGAGGCGGCGCTCAAGCAGGGCGACCTGGCCGGCTACGCCACGCAGATCCAGATCGCCCAGCAGAAGACCGACCAGGCCATCGCCGCGCTGAACCCCTGAACGAGACTCACACCACCAGCGGGCTCACGTCGAAGCCGGCAGCGCTCAGCGCAGGCGACAGTTCCGCCGCCGCGCCGACGACGACGATCCAGCAGTCGTCGGGACGGATCAGCTCCCTCACCAGACCTGTCGCATCTTCGGCGGTCGTCGCCGCCACCCGGGCGAAGTGACGGTTGGGATAGTCGGCGTCCTGCGCATCGGCCGCCAGGGACCGTGCCTGCTCGGCGATGCCACCGGCGGTGTCGTAGCGCAGCGGGGCCACGCCGACGAGGTAGTTCACGGCGTCCCTCACCTCCTCGCGGGTGAGGGGCTCGGCGAGCGCGAGGATGTCGAGCGCATGGGCCAGCGCGTCCGCGGTGACCTCGGTGCGACAGCTCCACGACGCCGTCCACTGGCCGCCGGAGCGCATCGGGGCGACGCCGAGATGCGCACCGTAGGTGTAGCCGAGTTCCTCGCGGAGCACGGAGTTGAGCCGGCTGAGGAAGCTGCCCCCGAGCGCGGTCGCCGCCACCTGCAGCGACGACAGTCGAGGGTCGGACCGGTCGATCGCGCGTCCGCAGAGGCGGATCTCGGCCTGGACGGCGTCCGGACGGTCGACGAGGTGCACCACCCGGCGTCCGGCGGTGGTGGTGGCGGGACGCCAGTCGGGGGCGGCCGGGACGCCGGCGTGCCCCGCGGGCGCCCAAGACCCGAACCCGGCCTCGAGCCGCGCGACGACGTCGACCGGCAGGTCACCCGCGATGACCAGGGTGGCGCGGTCCGGGCGCCAGTGCACGTCGTGGAAGGCATGCAGATCGGGGGCGGTGATCCCGGCGATGGAGTCCTCGGTGCCGCCGACGGCCCGGCTGAAGCGGCTGTCGTCGAGGAACTGGACGCTGCGTCGGGCCATCGCCGCGCTCCCTGGCGCGGACGCCCGCGTGTGGGCGATCTCGCTTCGCCGCAACGCGACGTGCCGGGCGACATCGGTCGGCGCGTAGGCGGGTTCGAGGACGATCTCGGCGAACAGGGGCAGGGCGTCGGCGAGCCGGGTCGAGGGAACGTCGAGGCTGCACACGGTCGCGGTGTGCCACACGTGGGCGGAGTAGGCGGCCCCCCGCCGCTCCAGCTCCTCGGTGATCGCCGCTCCGGGGTGACGCAGGGTGCCCTCGTCGGCCACACGGGCGCACAGGAGGCCCACCCCCTCCCGGTTGCGGGGTTCCACGGAGAGTGGCAGGTCGATGACCAGGTCGGCGGCGATGACGTGCTGCCCCGGCAGGTGGAAGACCCACAGGGTCAATCCGTTGGCGAGCGTGATCACCTCCGGCTGGGGAAAGTGCCACACCTGCGGCTCGGGAACGGCCGGTCGCGTGATCACGGTCATCGGGTCTCCTCGCTGAGGTAGTGCAGGCGGGTGCGCGCGGGCGGCGCGAGGTGATCGCGGGCCGCGGCGGTGATCCCCGCGGCGGTGATCGCCTGGACGACGCCCAGGTGCCGGTTCACCCGGTCGGGATCGCCGAACAGTGACGCGGCCTCGTTGATCCGGTCGGCGCGGTCGTCGACGCTGGCCAGGTCGGTGAGCCACTCGCGCTCGAACTGGGCGGCGACCCGTTCGAGCTCGCCCTCGTCGGGCCCCTCGGCGATGAGCCGGTCGATCTCCTCGCAGATGACGTCCTCAACCCGGGCGGGATCGGCGCCGGGGACCACGGCGGCCGACACGAACGACAGCGAACTGCCGCGGGCCAGGGCCAGCGAGGACGCCGACACCGACTCGGCGATCTCGTCCCCGCGGACCAGCCGCTGATGCAGCCGCGACGCCTGGCCGGTGCCGAGGATCGCGAGCGTCTGGTCGACGACATCCGCGGCCGGCGTCGTGATGTCGGGCGTCAGCCAGCCGAGCGCCACGACCGTGCGCGGCACGTCGCGAGTGACCACCATCGATGGAACGTTCCGGTGGACGGGGGCTTGCACGACCGGAGGGCGAACCGGCGGGGGAGTGCTCGGCAGGTGACCGAAGAACCGGGTGACCCGATCGATGGCCTCGCCCGCCTCGATGGCACCGCTGACGACCATCACCGCGTTGGCCGGCTGGTACCACCGGGTGTGGAACTCCCGCACCCACTCGAGGGGAGCCGCCATCAGGTCGGGCATCGCCCCGATCGTCGGATGCGCGTACGGGTGACCCGCCGGGAAGTTGTGCGCGAGCAGCAACTCCAACAGGTCGCCGTAAGGCGTGTTGTCGTAGCGTTGGCGCTTCTCCTCGAGCACGACGTCGCGCTGGTTGTCGAGGTTGGCCTGGGTGACGGCCAGCGAGGCCATCCGTTCGGCCTCCAGCCACAGCGCGAGGTCGAGCGCATGGGGTGGCACGGTCTCGTAGTAGTTGGTGCGGTCGAACGAGGTGGTGGCGTTGGCCGACCCGCCCACCGCCTGGACGGCCGCGAGATGTTCCCCGCTCGCGACCTGCGCGGAGCCCTGGAACATGAGGTGCTCGAAGAGGTGGGCGAAGCCCGTGCGTCCGGACACCTCGTCACGGGAACCCACCTGATACCAGATGTTCACGGCCACTGCCGGGGAGACCGGGTCGGGGTTCACCACCACGCGCAGTCCGTTGTCGAGGCGGTGCTCGACGAGGTCGTAGTGAAGTGCGTTGGCGGGCATCCCCCTTGTGTACCACGTGCCGGACGCCGCGGGCCGCGTGGACCGTCGGCGTCGGGCGGGCGTTCGCCGACGGCCGAGCGCGTGCGCCGATTTGGCCGGCGTCCCGGCCCGCTGGTAGAGTCTGGTTCACCGACGCGGGGTGGAGCAGCTCGGTAGCTCGCCGGGCTCATAACCCGGAGGTCACAGGTTCAAATCCTGTCCCCGCTACTACACACAAAGGCCCTTGACTAGGCAGTGACCTAGTCAAGGGCCTTTGGATTGCCCGGGCACGTACAACCTCCGTGCAATTCCCGACAAGACACGGGGCCCACCGCCACCCCGAGAGGGCCGCATTCCTCTATGGCCATTCGCACCACCGCGAAGCTGCCACACATGTGGTGGTGCTCGGCCGACTTCCAGCTGGACGGTCCCCGGGAGTGGCTGGTGCATGCCCAGTCTGGGCCACCTGTTGTGCTGACCCCGGCGGTTTCCCGTGGACGATCCTCCTGTCGAGTTTGCCCGTGAAGGCGCTCGCGAACGCTTTCAACGCCGGCTTCCACCTGACTATCCGGCCCTGAGGCGCGGTGTGTGTGAGGTGTGGTTGAATGTGCCCAGCGGACGCCCAGTGTCGGGCGTCGCTTCGGGTCGGGGGATCATGATGCTGCGTGGTCGTTTTGTTGTGGTGTGTGCGCGGGTCATGGCGTTGGTGTTGATTCTGGCCGGCCTGGCGGCGTGGCAGCCATCACGGGCATCCGCCACGGGAGTAGCGGGCACGTTCGTGTCGCTCGACCCGTCACGGGTCCTGGACACCCGGTCCAACAACGGTGCCCCTGGGCCGGTGGCGGGGTGGTCCACGATTCATGTGCAGATCGCTGGTCGTGGCGGGGTTCCCGCCACCGGGGTGTCGGCGGTGGTGATCAACGTCACCGAAACCGGTGCCACCTCCGGCGGGTACGTCACGGTGTATCCCGATGGGACCACCAAACCGACGGCGTCGAACCTGAACTACCCGGCCGGGGACACCCGGGCGAACCTGGTCACCGTGAAACTCGGGGCCGACGGGATGCTCGCGTTCACCGCCACGTCGACGGTGCAGTTGATCGGGGATGTGGCCGGCTACTACCTGTCCGGCACCCCCACCACCGCCGGCACGTTCGTGTCCCTCGACCCGGCACGCGTCCTGGACACCCGCTCGGCGAATGGCGCCCCGGGTCCGGTGGCCGGGTGGTCCACGATTCACGTGCAGGTGGCCGGACGCGGCGGGATCCCCGCCACCGGGGTGTCGGCGGTCGTGATCAACGTCACCGAAACCCAGGCGACGGCCGGCGGCTACGTCACCGTGTACCCCGACGGCACCACCAAACCCACGGCCTCCAACCTCAACTACCCCAAGGGCGACACCCGCGCGAACCTGGTCACCGTCAAGTTGGGCACGGACGGGATGCTCGCGTTCACCGCCACGTCGACCGTGCAGTTGATCGGAGATGTCGCCGGCTACTACCTGTCCGGCACCCCCACCACCGCCGGGGCGTTCGTGTCCCTCGACCCGGCACGCGTCCTGGACACCCGATCCAGCAACGGCGCCACCGGCCCGGTCGCGGGATGGTCCACCATCCACGTCCAGATCGCCGGACGCGGCGGGGTTCCCAGTAGCGACGTGTCCGCGGTCGTGATCAACGTCACCGAAACCGGCGCCACCTCCGGCGGCTACGTCACCGTCTACCCCGACGGCACCACCAAACCCAACGCCTCCAACCTCAACTACCCCGCCGGCGACACCCGCGCCAACCTCGCCACCGTCAAACTCGGCACCAACGGCAAACTCGCGTTCACCGCCACCTCCACCAGCCAACTCATCGGCGACGTCGCCGGCTACTACCTGGAGGGCCCCCCGCCACCCCCGGTCACCTGCGGCAACCCCATGAGCCTGACGTTCAACACCACCCTCGACGCCACCCTCAACAACCAGGTCGCGTTCACCCTGCAGGGCGGTGGGCCGGTGACAGTCACCTGGGGCGGAGCCGGCACCGCGAACCCGGCACCTAGCGGCATCAACAGCACCCAGACCTACGCGGCCAACCCCGGGACGGTCGGCTACACCTACACCACCCCCGGCACCTACACCGCCACCATCTGCGGCACCGTCACCCACTTCTCATCCCAGGACCAGACAACCCTCACCACTGTCACCAGCTTCGGCGACCTCGGCACCACCGAACATCGTGTTCAT
>JAJXWF010000180.1 GCA_021781735.1 Actinomycetes bacterium | reverse complement strand
GTGGTGATCGGTTTGCTCGGTTGGGCATATCCAACCCTCCTGCGGTGATGGGCGCTGAACGAGCAGCGCCAAATGGGGACTATGGAGACTCGCACGAACCCGCCGACCGAACCCTTTGAATCGATTTCCCACCTGGAGGGCGGGCGATCGGGTTGGAGAGTGCAGCCGGAGCGGTCGTCGACGCATCGAAACCGTTGAAATCGTCCATAATCGGACGATTCTCCCCCAAGAGCGATACGAGACTCCTTGATTGCGAGAATATCCCAGGAAGCAGCCTCTGACAATGCACTTCGGGATTTAGCTATTTGAACCATGCCTCTCGTTAGAATGAGAGATACCTTGTGGGAGCGATTTGGGGATTGTGGTGCGAGCCTCCGGCGCGACCTCGTGCCCCCGCGGGGGGAATTTGTTTATTTTAACTGAGTTTTTTCGGTAGAACCCCATGCCCCCTATTTGGGGGTATTCCGATCCTCGAATGCACTGATCCCGCCACCCGGGAGGATCTGTGCATAGATTTGCAGGGGATTCGAGTCACCCGGGTCAGATTGACGCGGGACCATCGACGTCGGCGCGGCGCCCCAGTGCTCGAAGGATCAGCACCCCCGGGGAATGCACGAGGTTCGGCACCGCGTGGGGTCCCGTGGACTGCGAGGGGGGATGGCGTGGCGAGCGTCCCCTCACCCCATGCGACGCTCGATACCGCCTGAACGCTGCCCGTCGGACCTGTCGCCCACGCGCCCGCCCGCTGCCGGGCGAGCAGACTCGGGCAGCCTCCGCATCGACCGCCCGTGCCGGGGTTCGGGGTCTGGATCACCGGCGGGCATCCGGACAGGAGCCGCCACCGGCCCCCCGCCCGCCGGCCTGGACGGTGTCTGTGGAACACCGATCACCGGACGGGGAAGCCGGCCCTCCCCTCACCTGAGGTTCACGGCGTGCTTGGATGGCCGCGTCGGGCACCCGCCTGGAAGCGGCTCAGAAACCCTTGGGGCGGCGCACCCGCACGGCCGTTCCGGAGGCCACCGTCGACCCCGCGGAGGCGGAGGAGCGGCCCCGGGTCTTCGGGGATTTCACCGGCCCGCCGGAGCGAGGGTCTGGCCCGTCGGGGGCGGCGAGCGGGAGGGCGTCGGCCACGGGCACGGCACGTCCGGCCAACAGGGGTTCGAGGAACTGTCCGGTGAACGACGCCGCGCAGGCCGTGACCTGCTCGGGCGTGCCGGTGACGATCACCTCGCCACCCCGGGAACCACCCTCGGGCCCGAGGTCGATGACCCAGTCGGCTGTCTTGATCACGTCGAGGTTGTGCTCGATCACGACCACGGTGTTTCCGGCGTCGACGAGCCGTCCGAGGACTGCGAGCAGCTTGCGGATGTCCTCGAAGTGCAGCCCGGTGGTCGGCTCGTCGAGGACGTACATGGTGCGCCCGGTGGCGCGCTTCTGCAGTTCGGAGGCCAACTTGACCCGCTGGGCCTCCCCACCCGACAACGTGGTGGCCGGTTGGCCCAGCCGCACGTAGCCGAGACCGACCTCGTTGAGGGTGGTGAGATGCCGGGCGATCGCCGGGATCGCCGCGAAGAACTCGGCGGCCTCCTCGATCGGCATGTCGAGAACCTCGGCGATCGTGCGGCCCTTGTAGTGCACATCGAGGGTCTCGCGGTTGTAGCGCGCCCCGTGGCACACCTCGCACGGCACGTAGACGTCGGGCAGGAAGTTCATCTCGATCTTGATCGTGCCGTCGCCGAGGCACTCCTCGCAGCGCCCGCCCTTGATGTTGAACGAGAACCGCCCCGGTTGGTAGCCGCGGATCTTGGCCTCGGGGGTCTGGGCGAACAGCGTGCGGATCTTGTCGAAGACGCCCGTGTAGGTGGCGGGGTTCGACCGGGGGGTGCGTCCGATCGGCGACTGGTCGACGTGGATGATCTTGTCGATCTCGTCCATGCCGCTGATCGAGTCGTGTCGGCCGGCCACGGCCTTGGCCCCGTAGATGCGCTTGGCGAGGGCCGTGTAGAGGATCCCGTTGACGAGCGACGACTTGCCCGATCCGCTGACGCCGGTGACCGCGATGAACTGGCCGAGCGGGAACTCGACGGTGACGTCGCGCAGGTTGTGCTCGCGCGCCCGGTGGACGGTGACCGTCCGGCCGGTGCGGGCGCGCCTGACGGCCGGGAGCGGGATCTGGCGGCGTCCGCTGAGGTAGGCCCCGGTGAGCGACTCCTCGCTGGCGAGGAGCTCGGAGACCGGTCCGGACACGACGACGCGACCGCCGTGCTCACCCGCACCCGGACCGATGTCGACGGCCCAGTCGGCCACCCGGATCGTGTCTTCGTCGTGCTCGACGACGATCAGCGTGTTGCCGAGGTCACGCAGCCTGATGAGGGTCTCGATGAGCCGGTGGTTGTCGCGCTGGTGCAGGCCGATGCTCGGCTCGTCGAGCACGTAGAGCACGCCGACCAGGCCCGAGCCGATCTGGGTCGCGAGCCGGATGCGTTGTGCCTCTCCGCCGGACAGCGTGCCGGCGCCCCGCGAAAGGGTGAGGTAGTCGAGGCCGACGTCGAGCAGGAACCGGAGCCGTTCGTTGATCTCCTTGATGACGCGCTCGGCGATCTGGCGCTCGCGCGCCGACAGTTCGACCCCGGCCAGGAACGCGGCCGCCTCGCCGATGGACATGTCGGACACCTCGGCGATGTTGCGCCCGCCGACGGTCACCGCGAGCGAACTGGGCCGCAGCCGGCTGCCGTTGCAGGCGGAGCAGGGGATCTCTCGCATGTACGCGGCCCAGCGCTCGCGGGTCGCGTCGGTCTCGGCCTCGGCGTGACGCCGCCGCACGTAGGGCAGGATCCCCTCGTACTTCTGGGTGAAGGTGCGCACCCGCCCGAACCGGTTGCGGTACTGCACGTGCACGGGGTCGCGGACGCCGAGCAGCAGGTGTCGGCGGACGGCGGCACTGAGGTCGCGCCACGGCGTGTCGATCGAGAAGCCGTGCTCGTCGGCCAGCGACTCGTAGACGTGGGAGAAGTGGGCGGCGACCTGGGGGCTCGCCCAGGGCTGGATGGCACCCTCGCCGAGGCTCAGCGAATGGTCGGGCACGACGAGGTCGGGATCGACCTCCATGGTGGTGCCGAGCCCCGAGCACGCCGGGCAGGCGCCCCACGGCCCGTTGAACGAGAACTGCCGGGGCTCGAGCTCGTCGATGACGATGTCGTGACCGTTGGGGCAGGCCATCTTCTCGGAGAAGCGTCGCTCACGCCCGGGATCGGTGGTGTCGAGGTCGACGAAGTCGATGGTGATCACGCCCTGGGCGAGGTTGAGCGCGGTCTCGACCGAATCGGTGAGCCGCTGCTTGGCGCTCTGCCGGACGACCACGCGGTCGACGACGACGTCGATGTCGTGCTTGCGCTGCTTGTCGAGGGCGGGGGGCGAGGTGAGCTGGTGGATCTCACCATCGACCCGCACCCGGGCCAGCCCCTCGGTGGCCAGCTCTCGGAAGAGTTCCTGGTATTCGCCCTTGCGTCCCCTGACGACGGGGGCGAGCACCTGGAACCGGGTGCCCTCGTCGAGCGCCATCAACCGGTCGACGATCTGCTGGGGCGTCTGCCGGCTCACCTCTGCTCCGCACTCGGGGCAGTGCGGCGTGCCGATGCGGGCGAACATCAACCGGAGATAGTCGTAGACCTCGGTGATCGTGCCGACCGTCGAGCGCGGGTTGCGGCTGGTCGACTTCTGGTCGATGGACACCGCCGGCGAGAGCCCCTCGATGAAGTCGACGTCGGGCTTGTCCATCTGCCCCAGGAACTGCCGGGCGTAGGCCGACAGCGACTCGACGTAGCGGCGCTGGCCCTCGGCGAAGATGGTGTCGAACGCCAGCGAGCTCTTGCCGGAGCCGGACAGGCCGGTGAAGACGATCAGCGCGTCGCGGGGCAGGTCGATGCTGACGTTGCGCAGATTGTGCTCGCGCGCACCACGAACCACCAGCCGGTCGCCCACATCCTCGATCACGCCCCACATGCTATGTGTCGGGACTGACAATCGCCGCGCCGGCGATCCTCGGAGGGCGCCGGTTTCGCCTCCTAAGGTGACTTGCCACCCCCCAACGGGCAAGCCGATCGGTGACGCCGGACATGGGGAGGCGTTAGCGTTGCCCCCATGACCGAACCGCTGCGAGAGCTGTTGCCCGACCAGCAGTCGATCGCCCGCTTGCGCGTCTGCAAGCGCGAAGCCACCCAGGCGCTGCTCGGCGACACCATCCGGCTGGGTGATGACCAATGGCAGGAACCGAGCCTGCTGCCCGGGTGGACCCGCGCCCACGTGGCAACCCACGTCGCGCGAAATGCCGAGGCGTTCACCGACGCGATCGAGGCGCTACTCGCCGGCCGCCCGCGTCCGCTCTACCGGTCGCGAGCGCGGGCCGACGAGGAGATCGAGGTGGGGTCGCGGCGCACTGGCCTCGACCTGCAGATCGACCTCGACACCACCGCCGGCCGGCTCAACGCCGCCTTCGACGCCCTCGACGCGTCGGGGATCTCGATGCCGGTCGGGCTCACCGAGAGACTTCGGGTGCCGGCCGGCTGGTGGGTGGTGGCCCGGCTCTCCGAGGTCGTGCTGCATCATGTCGACCTGCACTGCGGTCTGAGCATCGAAGCCATCGACGCCGACGTGGCGGCGTGGCTCCTCGGCTGGGAACTGTTCCGCGGCAGCGGGGATGCCGCCATCCCACCCGTCGAGGTCGCCTCGGACTCCGGGGTCCACGGCCGGGTCGGGCCCCTCGACCGCCGCTCGATCGGCACCGTGTCGGGCGGTGACGCGCTCCTCGTCGGATGGCTGTCGGGCCGGAGTGAGGCCACCGGACTTGCGGGGGACGCCGCGCAGTTCGTCCCCGCGTGGCTGGACGCCCACTGACCCATGCCCGCCGGCGTCCGCCGCACGGGCCGGCGTACTCACGAGCTGCGAGAGCGTGAGCGCACCAGGCTCGCGACGATCGTGACGACCAGGGTCACCACGATCACCAGCAACGACAGCTCGACGGAAACCTCGGTGGGCACCGCCCAGCCCGCGTCGAGGTCGTAGTGGTGCACCGCGTGCAGGACCAGTTTGAGGCCGATGAAGCCGAGGATCACCGCCAGGCCGAGGGGCAGGTAGACGAGCCTCTTGAGCATGCCGCCGAGCAGGAAGTACAGCTGCCGCAGCCCCATCAGCGCGAACACGTTGGCGGTGAACACGAGGTAGGGCTGCTGGGTGAGTCCGTAGATCGCCGGGATGGAGTCGAGCGCGAACATCACATCGGTGGTTCCGAGGGCCACGATCACGATGAACATCTGGGTCGCCCTCCGGCGGCCGCGCTCGCCGACCACCAGCCGGGTGCCATCGAAGTGCTCGGAGGTGGGAAAGGTGCGGCGGACGAAACGCATCACGAGGTTCTCGGTGGCGTCGTCCTCGGCGGAGCCCTGGTCGCGGTAGTCGCGGACGAGGTCGACCGCGGTGTAGATGAGGAACGCCCCGAAGATGAAGAACACCCAGGCCATCGTCGAGATCATCGCGGCGCCGAGGCCGATGAACACGCCGCGGAA
>JAJXWF010000179.1 GCA_021781735.1 Actinomycetes bacterium | reverse complement strand
CCGGATGCTCTTCGCGGCCATCGTTTTCGTGTCCCTGCTGTTACTTGTCGTGGTGGCGGCGCTGACCACGTGGTGGGCGCTGTTGAGCCTGGTCGGTGCGGTGTTCGTGGCGCCGGCCGCGCGGGATACCCTGCGCGGCGCGTCGGGCCGGGCGTTGATCCCGGTACTCAAGCGCACCGGCCTCGGTGAGCTCGCCGCCGCGCTCGGCCTGCTGATCGGCTGCCTGATCGGCGTCGCATGATCACCCGCGTCGTCCAGATCCCCATGCGCACCCGGTTCCGGGGTATCACCACGCGGCAGGCGATGCTGGTGCGCGGGGAGGCCGGCTGGGGCGAGTTCAGCCCGTTCCTCGACTACTCCGGTGCCGAACTCGTGCCGTGGCGGCGGGCCGCGCTCGAGGCCGCGCACGTCGGCTTCCCACCGCCCGTGCGCGACCGGGTGCCGGTCAACGTCACGGTGCCCGCCGTCGACGCCGCGACGGCACACCGGATCGTCACGGCGTCCGGCTGCACGACCGCGAAGGTCAAGGTCGCCGAGCCGGGACAGACCGTGTCAGACGACCTCGACCGGGTCGAGGCGGTGCGCGACGCTCTCGGGCCCGGCGGGCGGATCCGGGTCGACGCGAACGGCGGCTGGGACATCGCGACCGCCACTGACAATCTGCGCATGCTCGGCCGGTTCGGGCTCGAATACGCCGAGCAACCGTGCCGCACCACCGAGGAACTCGCGGCCCTGCGCCGCGACCTGGCCCGGCGCGGCATCGACGTGCCGATCGCTGCCGACGAGAGCATCCGGCGCAGCGGGGACCCCGAGCGCGTGGTGCGGCTGGAGGCTGCCGACGTCGCGGTGCTCAAGGTGCAGCCCCTCGGGGGAGTGCGTGCCTGCCTGCGGCTGGCCGAGAGCCTCGGGCTGCCGGTGGTCGTCTCGTCGGCGCTCGACACGTCGGTGGGGTTGCGGGCCGGAATCGCGCTGGCTGCCGCCCTCCCCGAGCTGCGCTACGCCTGCGGACTCAACACCGCCGCGCTGTTCACCGACGACGTGGCAAGTCCCTCCCTGATCGCCCGCGACGGCTACCTTCCGGTGGGTGAGGTGAGCGTCGACGAGGTCGCGCTCGACCGGCTCCAACCCGACACCGACACGGTCGAGTTCTGGCACCGTCGGTGGGACGAGACGGCGCTGCTGGACGCCGCCGTGCGGGCTGCCAGGGAGGACCGGTGACGTCGCCGCAGCTCGCCCGCGACATCGTGGCCGGGCTCGTCGCCGCCGGAGTGCGTGAGGTCGTCGTCGCGCCCGGGTCGCGCAACGCACCCCTGGCGATCGCCTGCCACCGTGCGGACGCCGACGGCCTGCTCAGGCTGCACGTGCGCATCGACGAGCGCTCCGGCGGCTTCGTCGCCCTGGGTCTGGCTCTGGCGAGCCGCCGCCCCGTTGCGGTGATGACGACCTCGGGCACCGCCGTCGGCAACCTTCTGCCCGCGGTCATGGAGGCCGCGGCCGCCGGCGTCCCCCTGGTCGTCGTGAGCGCCGACCGGCCCGTTCGGCTGGTCGGCACCGGCGCCAACCAGACCACCGACCAGGACCGGTTGTTCGGCGTCCACGTGCGCGGACACGCGTCGCTCACCAGCAGTGACGCACCCCCGCACGCGGTGCATGCGATCGTCCAGCGGCTCGTGCACGAGGCGTCGGGCACCCGCAGCCGGCGTCCGGGACCCGTGCAGCTCAACGTCCAACTCGCCCCGCCGCTCGTCGACGACCATCCGGGCCCACCCCTGCCGACGGTGCGGGCGGTCACGGTGGATCGCCCGGCGGGTTCGGTGACCGACCTCGACGGCACCCCCCGCACGGTCGTGCTGGCCGGGGCCGCCGACCCCGACACCGGGCGCCGGGCCAGGGCGCTGGCCGAGGCCGCCGGCGTCCCGTTGCTCGCCGAGCCGTCGAGCAACGCCCGAGCGGGCTCGCACGCGATCGCCGGCTATCGGGTGCTGCTCGGACGCGACGATCTGGGGGCCCGGATCGAACGTGTGCTGGTGTTCGGGCATCCGACCTTGTCGCGGCCGCTCAGCGCGCTGATGGCGCGCAGCGACCTCGAACTCGTCGTCGTGAGCGGCGAGGCGACCTGGCCCGATCCGGGGCACCGGGCGGCGGTGGTCGCCGACGACGTGCGGATCAGGCCGTGCCCGGACCCCCACTGGCTCAACCGCTGGCGCACCGCCGACCACGTGCTGCGCACCCGCATCGACCTGATGCTCGACCGCGAACACGAGACGCTCGGGCCCACCGGGCTCGACGTGGCGGCCCTGGTCACCGCCCGGGTCGGGGCCGGCCAGAACCTCGTCATCGGCTCGTCCAACCCGATCCGCGACGCCGACCTCGCGCCGATCTCGGCCGACCCCGCGACCGTCTACGCCAACCGCGGACTCGCGGGCATCGACGGCACGGTGTCGACGGCGTCCGGCGTCGCCCTGGGCAGCGGCCTGCCGACGACCGTGCTGCTCGGCGACGTGACCGCGATCCACGACACGGGCGGGCTGTGGCTCGGCGAGCTCGAGCGGCGTCCGAAGCTGCGGGTTGTGGTTCTCGACGACGGGGGCGGCGCGATCTTCCACACCCTCGAGCAGGGGGGCCTGCCGCACGCCGACAGTTTCGAGCGGGTGTTCGCCACGCCGCACGCCGTCGACTTCGTGGGCGTCGCCCGCGGCTTCGGCTGGGACGCCGCCGAGGTCGGCGGGCTGCCCGAACTCGACGCGCGGCTGGCCGTGCCCCCCGTGTCCCCAGAACTGCTGGTGGTGCGCGTCGCCCGCGCGAACAGACGACGTCTCGCCGAGGCTCTCGCCCGGTTCTGAGGCCCGGCGGGATGGGACGCGTGCGGGCTCAGGGCCTGCGCATCCAGGCGCGCAGGGCGTGGGTGGCGCGCACGTCGTCCTCGTTGTAGTCGAGGACGCGCTGTCGAGCGGCGCGGCGCACCTCGTCGGTGTCGCCGCCGACCGCCTCGGCGAACCACCGCTGCGAGTTGAGCCCGCCCGCCTCGTCGTCGCGCCAGTCGAAGCCCGGGCCCGACCGGGCCACGACCTTGAGTCCGAGGCCGTTCGCGCCGAAGTAGTTCTGGCGCACCACGGTGAACAGATCGACCATGCGGGCGTTGACCCTGCGGCCGAGCTCGACGAACTCGGGGTCACGGCTGCGCGCGGCGAGCCGGGTGATGTGCACCGGTTCGAAATCGGAGTAGTGGAAGACGAGCGCGTCGGGCGTGCGGGCCAGCAACTCGTCGAGCCAGGTGAGGGCGGCGCGGGCCAACTCGATCTCGGCGGCGGTGTCGAAGTCGTCGAAGCGGGAGAACTCCACGTAGCGGGGCTCTGACGTGCCGTCATCCACCAGGAAGCCCCACAGGTAAACCCGGTCGTTCGCGGCGGTCTCGAGGTCGAGGTCGATCTCCACCGTGGAGACCGGCAGGGGAATGGGCCCGTCGGACACCCGTTCGAGTTCCACTCCCGACACCATGAGGGACGCACGGCGGGCGGCCAACCGCAGCCGGGCGGCGGCGCCGTCGCGGTGGCGCACCTCGGGCAGATAGTCAACCAGCAGCGCCGCGATGTCGGTGCCGGCCAGGTCGGCGATCGTTTCGATCCCCATGGAGCGCAATGTCGCGATCTCGCGAACGTCGAGCGGCGACTTCGAGATGCGCAGGCTGAGGTCGTCGTCGTCGAGTTGCGGGGCGCAGATCGACCACCAGAGGCAGTGGTCGCACTCGCGGATCACGATCGGCGAGACCATCGGCGCCGGGTCGTCGGTGTTTCCGGCGCGCTGCCGGGCCACCTGCGCCACCTTGATCCGGAAGCCGAACTCGTGGTCGTAGCGCTCCAGGGGGCTGCGCAGCCGCCAGCCGTCGGGCGCGTGCCGGGAGAACGTCCGCAGGAATTTCACCCTGAGGTCGCTCCACGAGATGGCGTGGCCACCGACGTCGGGCAACTGGTCGGTGCCGATGAGGCCCGCCACCGGTTCGCCCGCGGACGCCCACCCTGCGGCGTCCAGCTGGCGCCAGTAGTGGGCGATCTGCAGCAGATCACCGTCGCGGCTGGACCGGATGGTCCACTCGGAGAGGTCCCGTGCCTCGTCTGGCAGGGGGTGGTCGAGTGTCGAGACCCGTGCCGGGACGCCGGAGCCGCCCAGTGGCTCCATCACCCGGTGCCGCTTCACCTCCACCGGCAGATAGCCGGGACCCCCGTCGGAGCGCGCCGGGCCGCGCACCAGAAGGTCGGGGCGTCCGCTGCGGTGACCTGCCGGGTCGAGCGGGAGTGCGGGGCCGATGATCACCGGCGCCCCCGACACGACCGCCGCCTGCGTCTCGTGGACCCGGACGGCCAGGTCGATCGGTTCGCGCGAGAACTCCTCGCCCGCCCTTCGCAGGTCGACCACACCGGCGGCGCGGGCCACGATCTGCGCCAGCATCTCGACCTCGAACGCCTTGCCCCCGGCGAACAGCTCGAGCAGATGCTCGTCGGCGGTGTTCTCGCCGGCCGGGGTGCGGGAGCCGCCAAGCTTCGAACCCCGCCCGACATCGGGCAGTGTCGCGTCGTAGCGGTTGTGGGTCTTCACCGGGCAACTCCGCGCCGCGTAGGCGTCGAGGATGATCGGACGCGGATCCGTGGGGTTTCCCCCGGACGCCGCGCCGCAGTCAGTCACGGTCGACCTGCTCGCTGGAGCCACCCTTCCATCCGCGGTGCAGGGCGACGATGCCACCGCTGAGGTTTCGCCAGCCGACAGCCTTCCAGCCCACCTCGTGCATGAGGTCGGCCAGCCGTCGCTGGTCGGGCCAGGCCATGATCGATTCGATGAGGTACTGGTAGGCGGGCGGGTTCGATGAGAGCTTCGCCACATGCGGCAGCACCCGCAGGGCCCCGCGCTGGTAGAGGTTCCGGAACCAGGGGGCCGTGGGGGTCGAGAACTCGCAGACGACCACCCGCCCGCCCGGACGGGTGACCCGCAGCATCTCCCGGAGCGCGGCCGCGGTGTCCTCGACGTTGCGCAGTCCGAAGCTGATCGTCACCGCGTGGAAGCTGTTGTCGGCGAACGGCAGCTGAAGCGCGTCACCCGCGACGAACGGGAGGTGGGGCTCGCGCTGCTTGCCGACCCGCAACATGCCGAGGCTCAGATCAGTGGGGAACACCTCGGCGCCCGCGTCGGCGAACGGCACCGACGATGTGCCGGTTCCTGCGGCGACGTCGAGGACCATCTCACCGGGCTGCGCGTCGACCGCTTCGACGACGTCGAAGCGCCACGAGCGGTCGATGCCCATCGTCAGCACGTCGTTCATGAGGTCGTAGCGGTGGGCCACCGAGTCGAACATGTGCGACACATCGGCGCGTCGCTTGGCAAGGGTCGCTCGCGAAGTCACCAGCACACTCTACGGGGTCGTCGCGGGTGGCCGCGTCCCCGGTGGGCCCCGCGATCGGCGGTGCAGGTGACGAGTCCGATCCGGGCGGACGCACCCGGTGGCGTCTCGCCGGCGGATCCGGGCGCGTCACCGGCCGGACTCGATGCGGGGGGCCATCGTCCGAATGGGGA
>JAJXWF010000178.1 GCA_021781735.1 Actinomycetes bacterium | reverse complement strand
CATCCAGGTGTTCGACCTCGACGCGAGCACGATGTCCCGGATCACCTGGTGGAGCGCTCCCGGCACCGCGGTGGCCGGCTGGCTCGACGACGACCATGTCGTGGTTGCCAGCGCCCACGCGCAGCACTACAACCGGCTCAGCCACCTCTACTCCGTGGCGCTCGACTGCAGCGTCACGCCGCTCCCGTTCGGCCCGGCGATGGGCTGGGCCCCGGGCCCGGGGGGGCGGCTCGTCATCAACACTCCCAACAACCGCGACTCGGCGGTGTGGAAGCGCTATCGGGGGGGCACGGCGTCCCAGCTGTGGCTGCGCGCCGAGGGCCGGTGGCGCCAGGTGCTCGCCGACGAGGCCGCCGGCAAGTACTCACCCGCATGGTTCGACGGGCGGTTGGTGTTCAGCTCCGATCTCGAGGCGAGCCTCGACCGACACCCCGACGGGCAGGCGCAGCTGTGCAGCGTCGACGTCGACGGCGGCGACCTCCAGGTGCACACCCGGCACTCGTCGGTCGAGGGTTACGTGCGCAATCCCACCACCGACGGGCGCACCATCGTCTACCACGCGCACGGAATCCTCCATGCCCTCGACGCGCTCGACGCAGCCCCGCGGCGGATCGAGATCGACCTGCCGGTCGGAGCGCCGGCCCGTCAATCGATCTCGGCCCACCACAATCTCGATCGCATCGTTCCCGACCACGGGGCCGACGCCTCACTCATCGGCTGGCGGGGCGCCAGCTACCTGCTCACCCACCGTGCCGGCCCGGCCCGGGCACTGTCGGCGCTGCCCGGCGTGCGCACCCGCGAGCCCGACCTGCTCGGGCGCACCGGGTTGGGCGTCTGGGCCACCGACGCCGAGGGTGACGATTGCCTGGAGATCGCGTCCCTCACCGGTGAGGGTGACCCGCGGCGGATCGCCGGCGGTGCGATCGGGCGGGTGCTGCACCTGCGCAGCAACCCGGCCGGGACACACGTTGCCGTCGCCTCCCACGACGGCGCCGTATGGGTCGTCGACGTGTCCGACGGCACCCGCAAGGCCGCCGGGCATTCGGTCAACGGTGAGGCGTCGGGTCTGGCCTGGTCACCCGACGGGCGCTACCTGGTGTGGCGCAACGCCGGCCCAGGGTCGATTGAGGGTCTGGTCGGCAATCTCGTGTGTTTCGACACGACGACACCCGACCTGCCGGCGATCGAGCTCACCTCTGGTCGGTTCAATGATGCAGAGCCGGTGTTCACCCCCGACGGGCGGTTCCTCGTGTTCCTCAGCCAGCGCACCTTCGATCCCCATTACGACGAGGTCGGGTTCGACCTCGCGTTCGGCGAGTCGGTGCGGCCGTGGCTTGTGCCCCTGCGGGCCGAGGAGCCGGCGCCCTTCGGACCGTCGGCCGACGGCTGGCCGATCTCCGAGCGCAGCCACGAGAAGTCCGACGACCATGATCCCGCACCGGATGCCGACTCGTCGAGCGTAGGTGCCGCATCCACCGACGACGGCGAGGCCGCAGCCGGGCACGAGGCCCACTCGGGGGTGCCGGCGGTGGTCATCGATCCCGAGGGTTTTGAGGAGCGTCTCGTGCCGTTCCCCGTGCCGAGCGGCGACTACTCGGATCTCGATGTGTGCGAGGGCGGTGTCGTCTGGCTGCACCGGCACGAGCCGCACGGCGTGCTCGGCACCTGGCGTGCGGGAGCCGAAGGCGACGAGCCGGCGTCCCAGATCGAACGCTTCGGGTTCGACACCCGCAAGGTCGACGTCATCGTGCAACGCGCCGACGGGTTCGCGGTGAGCGGCGACGGCAAGCAGCTTGTGGTGCGGTCGAAGGACGAGATGCTCGTCGTGCCCTCCGGGCACAGCGTTGAGGACGACGACCCGGCCCGAGTGGGCGTCGACCTCGGCCGGCTGCGCCGCCAGGTGTCGCCGCGCGACGAGTTCCGGCAGATGTTCGATGAGAATGCCCGGCTGATGCGCGACCATTACTGGCGGGCCGACATGGACGGCGTCGACTGGCAGGCGGTCACCGAGAGGTACCGCCCCCTCGTCGAATGCCTGCACACCCACGACGACCTCGTCGACCTGCTCTCGGAGGTGGTCGGCGAGCTCAACACGTCCCACGCCTACGTCGTCCCGCCCGCCGACGCCGCCGAGGCGGCGGAACGCGTCGGGATGCTCGGCGCCGACGTCGAACCCTGCGACGAGGGTGCGCGCATCGTGCGGATCCTGCCGGGTGAGTCCAGCGACCCCGCGGCGCGCTCGCCGCTCCGGGCTGCCGGAGTGGCCGCCCGCGCGGGTGACGTCATCGTCACGGTCAACGGTGAATCCGTCGCCGACGCCGACCATATCGGCGAACTGCTCCAGGGCACCGCCGGGCACATCGTCGAGTTGGGTCTGCTCCGCGAGGGTGCGGTTCGGCGAGTGGCCGTCGTCCCGCTCGCCGAGGAGGAGACGATCCGCTATCACGACTGGGTGTCGCGAAACGCCGACTACGTGCGGCGGAACAGCGACGGACGGGTCGGCTACGTGCACGTGCCCGACATGATGGGCCTGGGTTGGGCCCAACTCCATCGGATGCTCGACGCCGCAAGTCGATGCGAGGCGGTGGTGGTCGATGTGCGCTACAACCGGGGCGGTCACACGTCGCAGTTGGTCATCGAACGGTTGGGCCGGCGGGTCATTGGATGGGACATGGCCCGGCACTTCGCCTCGCCGCTGACCTACCCCTTTCAGGCCATGCGCGGGCCGGTCGTGCTCGTGGCCAACCGGTTCTCCGGGTCCGACGGCGACATCGTCAACGCGGCGGCTCAGGCGATCGGCCTCGGCCCGGTGGTCGGCGAGCGCACGTGGGGCGGGGTGATCGGCATCGACGGACGGTTCGACCTGGTCGACGGTACCGAGGTCACCCAGCCGCGCTACGCCACCTGGATGCCCGGTTACGGCTACGGGCTCGAGAACCACGGCGTCGACCCCGACATCGAGGTGGTACCCGACCCGGATCAGTGGCACGACATGCTGGCGGGTCCCGCACGCGACGTGCAGCTCGACCGGGCGATCGAGCGGGCCATCGCCGACCTGCGCGAGCATCCCGCCGCCACCGCACCCGCCCTGCCCGCCCCCCGGGTCAGGGGCTGAACCGGTGCCGGTCGACTGCGGCGTCCCGGTGGTGTGCGTGGGGCTCACGACGCTCGATGTCGTGCAGCGGGTCGACGGACCGCTGGTGCGCGGCGTCAAGTCCGTGTCGTCGACGGTCGAGTTGGCCGCCGGCGGCCCCGCTGCCAATGCTGCCGTGGCGTGCGCGGCCCTCGGCGTCCGCGTGGCGCTGGTGACCGCGATCGGGTCGGGCGCGCCGGCCGCGGTCGTGCGCGACGACCTGGTTCGCCAGGGGGTGCTGATTGCCGACTGCGCCGATGACACCTGGCAGGTGCCGGTCGCGTCGGTGCTCGTCGAGGTTGACGGCACCCGCACCGTCGTCTCCCCGGGGGCCCGGGCGAGCGACGTCCGGCCGACGCGGGAGGCGCTGGCCCTGCTCGGGTCGGCGGCGGTCGTGTTGATCGACGGCCACCACCCCGCCCTGGCCGAGGCCGCGCTGGCCGGTGACGCCGTCGTCGTGCTCGACGCGGGCAGCCCGAAGCCGCACGCCGAGGCGTGGCTGCCGCGTGTCGACGTGCTGGCGGCGTCGGCCGATTATGCCGACGGGCTCGGCCTGAGCCCGGGCGAGGTCATCGACCACGGGCTGCGAGCCGGGTGCCGGGCGGTAGTGGTCACCCAGGGCGCGGGCGACGCGCTGTGGGCCGATGAGCACGGGCGCGGACGCCTTGCCCCGCCGCCGGTCGAGGCCGTCGACACCAACGGCGCCGGCGATGCCTTCCACGGCGCGCTCGTTGCCAGGTTGGTCCGGGGCGACGGCCTGCGCGACGCGGTCGCGCGCGCCGTCGAGGTCGCGTCGTTGCGAGTGTCGGTCGCTGGTGCGAGGGGCTGGATGGCCGGCCTCGGTCGGTCGGCAGGACCGGGCTCGAACGAGGCCGCGCCGAGCGTGCCGAGCGTCTCCGTGGCGGGCATCGCCCGCAATTCCACGCGGAGCAGCGGCCACGTGATGGGTTTACCGGGCGGTCAAGTCAGTCGATAGCATGCTCCGGTGGCCTCATCCAGCGACACCCGTCGGCAACGGGTCGTGCGCGCGCGCACGGCCGATCTGCTCGTCTTCGCCATGAGCGGTTTCGCGCTTGCCTCGTGGATGTCCCGGGTGCCCGACGTCAAGGACGCCCTGGCGCTCACCCCTGGCCGGCTCGGTCTGCTCATGCTGTCGATCTCGGTCGGATCGCTGATCGGCCTGCCTGTCGCGGGCCGGGTCGCCCACCGGTTCGGTGCGGCCGGTGCGGTGCGGCTCGGATCGGTGCTGGCCATGCCCGGGCTCATGCTCGCCGCGCTGGCGGTCCGGCTCGACATCTCACCGTGGCTGCTGATCCCCGGGCTCCTGCTCGTCGGTCTCGGCAACGGGGTGTGGGACGTGGCCCAGAACCTCGAGGGAACGGTCATCGAGCAGTCATTGGGGCGCGCCATCATGCCGTGGTTCCATGCGGCGTTCAGCGGCGGCACCGTGCTCGCGGCGCTCATCGGAGCGCTTCTGGTGCACCTGCACGTGGCCCTGTGGCTGCATCTCGGCGTCGTGTCGATCATCGCCCTGGTGGTCGTGTGGTGGGGGACGGGTCAGTTCCTTCCCGCCTACGAGGAACCGGCGAGTGACCAGGCCGCGGGGCGTCCGGTCGCCCGTTCGGCCTGGTTGGAGCCGCGGACCCTGCTGATCGGACTCGTGGTGCTGGCCGCCGCGTTCGCGGAGGGCACGGCGAACGACTGGATGGCGATCGCGTTCGTCGAGGGACACGACCTCTCGAAGTCGCTCGGGGTCGTGGCCCTGGCGGTGTTCCTCACGTTCATGACCGCTGGGCGGATCCTCGGCACCGGGCTGCTCAACCGCTACGGACGCGTGCCGGTGCTGCGCATCCTGTTCGGCGCGGCACTCATCGGTTGTGCGCTCGTCGTGTTCGGCGGCTCGGCCGTGGCGTTCGTGGGTGCGGCGATCTGGGGGGTCGGCGCGAGCCTCGGATTCCCGGTCGGCATGTCCGCGGCGTCCGACGATCCGGCCCGCGCCCACGCCCGGCTGAGCGTCGTCGCGACGATCGGCTACACTGCGTTTCTGGCCGGGCCTCCCTTGCTCGGCTTCCTGGGTGACCACGTCGGCGTCCTGCGGGCGTTGCTGGTTGTCGGCGTCGTGTCGATCCTCGCGCTGCTGGTGATCCCGGCGGCTCGACCGTTGCCGTCCGGCCATGTCGAGGGGCGAATCGAGCCGGTCCCGGCAGACTGACGCAGGTCCGGGTGGTCGGCGTCCCCGCGGGGGCCCACGCCCCGTCGCCCGGGCCCCCACGCCTGCTCGGTCGGCGTACGAGATGTCCAGTGGCGCACGACTTGACGCTCAAAGCTGGCCAAGTCGTACGCCGGAGGGACGAGTCGTACGCCGCACGGGCGCCCGTCGTCGCCGGATCGCTCCGTGAGATGCGGCTCAGGCGACGGGGGTGACGAGCTCGACGGCGACGTCGAGAGGCAGCGCGAGGATC
>JAJXWF010000177.1 GCA_021781735.1 Actinomycetes bacterium | reverse complement strand
CGGCCGGTTGACCCCCGCGAACCTCGACGCGACAAGCGTGCACACCGTCGCGACCGCGGTGACCGTGGCCGCCGAGACCCGCACCGAGTCCCGCGGATGCCACCGCCGCAGCGACCACCCCGAGCCCGACGCCGGCTGGCTGGGCCGGCTCACACTGCGGGCGAGCGTCCGCGGCGTCCACCTCGACCATGTCGCCCTCGGCGACCGCACCGATCGGATCAGCGCATGACAGGAACCCCCACCACCGTCGACGAGCAGTTGTCCGCGGGGGGCCTCGACCCCGCCCACGTGCGGGCGGTGGCGCGGGCGACCCTGGCCGAGGACCTCCAGTGGGGGCTCGACGTCACCAGCGAGGCGACCCTCCCGGACGCCCTCGCGACCGCCGAGATCGTGTCCCGCGCCGCCGGCTGCCTCGCCGGTGGGCCGGTCGCGGCCGCCGTGTTCGAGGAGCTGGCGGCCCAGCGCGGCGAGACGATCGTGGTCGAGATCCTCCGCCCCGACGGCGACCGGCTGCAGCCCGGCGATGTCGTGCTGCGGGTCACCGGGCAGGTGCGGACGCTGCTCACCGCCGAGCGCTCGGCGCTCAACCTGTCCTGCCAGCTGTCGGGGGTGGCGACCCAGACCCGCGCGTGGGCCGACGCGCTCGAGGGCAGCGGGGCCCGGGTCCGCGACTCCCGCAAGACCGTGCCCGGGCTGCGGGTGCTGCAGAAGTACGCGGTGCGCTGCGGCGGCGGGGTCAACCACCGGATGGGTCTCGGGGACGCCGCCCTCATCAAGGACAACCACGTGGCCGCGGCCGGATCGGTGGCTGCCGCCTTCCACGCCGTGCGCGATCGGCGTCCGGACATCGCGGTCGAGGTCGAATGCGACACGCTCGACCAGGTGCGCGAGGCGGTGGACGCCGGCGCGAGCCTGATCCTGCTCGACAACATGACTCCCGACGTGATGCGCGAGGCCGTCGCGGTGTGCGCCCCGCGCGGCGTCCGCACCGAGGCGTCCGGCGGTCTCACCCTCGCCACCGTGCACGAGGTGGCGGCGACCGGCGTCGACTACATCTCGGTCGGCGGCCTCACCCACTCCGCGCCCGCGCTCGACCTGGGGATGGACCTGCGCTGACAATGTCGGCATGAGCCTGCACGACCTCGTGGACGCCGCCTGCGCCCTGGTTCCCGACCGGGGCCGGGCGGTGCTCGGCATCGCGGGCGTCCCCGGGGCCGGCAAGACCACCCTCGCCGAGGAGTTGGTGAGCGCCATCATCCGCGACCGCGGGCCCGGCTGGGTGGCGCATGTGCCGATGGACGGCTTCCACCTCGCCGACGTGCAACTCGAGCGGCTCGGCGTCCGGGAGCGCAAGGGCGCACCCGAGACCTTCGACGCCGGCGGGTACGCGGCCCTGCTGAGGCGCCTGCACACCGAGACCGACCGCCCGGTGTACGCGCCCGGCTTCGAGCGGACGCTGGAGCAGCCGATCGCCGGAGCGATGGTGGTCGAGCCGGGTGCCCGGCTGGTGATCTCCGAGGGGAACTACCTGCTGCTGCCCGACCCGGCCTGGCGCGAGGCCCGCGCGGCGATGGACGCCGTGTGGCTGGTCGAGGGGGACGACCGGGTGCGGGTGGAGCGCCTGGTGGCCCGGCACGAGCGGTTCGGCAAGACTCCCGACGCCGCGGCGTCCTGGGTGGCGACGGTCGACGAGGCCAACTCGGCGCTCATCCGCTCCCAGAGCGACCCGCCCGACCGGATCGTGCACAACTCGCCCAACGGGTGGCGGTTCTCGGGCTGAGCCTCGCACCCGTGCCCTTGTTAGCATCCGGCATGGCATACACGGTGCAAGTCACCCTCGACTGCAGGGATCCGCACTCGCAGGCGGACTGGTGGGCGGCGGCGCTCGGCTGGCAGGTCGAGCCGAGCGACGAGGAGTTCATCCGGCGGATGATCGCCCAGGGGAACGCGAGCGAGGCCGACACGACGACGCACCGGGGCGCGCTCGTGTGGGCCGGAGGCGCTGCGGTGGACAACCCCGACCCGCGCGCGGGGACGCCGCGGCTCTACTTCCAGGCGGTTCCGGAGCCCAAGTCGGTCAAGAACCGCATGCACCTCGACCTCCGCGTCGGCGACGAGGAGGTCTCCACGGTCGTGGAACGGCTGACGGCCGCCGGCGCGACCGTCCTGTACGAGGCCCACCAGGGACCCTTCCGGTGGACGACCCTCGCCGACCCCGAGGGGAACGAGTTCTGCGTCTCCCCGTGACCCGGCCCCGGATTCGTCCGGGCGAGCTAGGGTCGGGGCCGTGGACACCTATCCCTTGGGACAGTTCAGCGTCAATCGGATCGGCTTCGGGGCGATGCAGCTACCCGGGCCGGGCGTCATGGGGCCGCCGCGCGACCACGACGAGGCGATCGCGATCCTGCGGCGCGCCGTCGAGTGGGGTGTCAACCACATCGACACCGCGCAGTTCTACGGGCCCGATGTGGCCAACGAGCTGATCCGCGAGGCGCTGCACCCCTACCCCGACGACCTCGTGCTCGTGTCCAAGGTGGGCGCGTTCCGCGACGAGCGCGGCGGCTGGCTCCCCGGCCAGCGCCCCGAGCAGTTGCGCTCGGCGGTCGAGGACAACCTGCGGAGCCTCGGTGTCGAACGGCTGGGTGCGGTGAACCTGCGGCTGCACGAGGGACGCGCCCCCGGGGAGGAACCCGTGCGCCTCGAGGATCAGCTCGCCGAGATGGTCGCCCTCCGCGACGAGGGCAAGATCGCCGGCGTCGGCATCTCCACGGCCACCCTCGCCCAGGTGCAGCAGGCGATCGCGCAGGCCGGCATCGTCTGCGTCCAGAACGCGTTCAGTCTCCTCGACCGCTCGGACGCCGCCGTGCTCGACCTGTGCGCCGAGAAGGGCATCGCCTACGTGCCGTACTTTCCGCTGGGGTCCGCCTTCCCGAACATGCCGAAGGTCACCGACAACCCCGCGGTGCGCGCCGTCGCCGCGCGGCTGGGCGCGACGCCCGCCCAGGTCGGGCTCGCGTGGCTGTTGGGGCACCGCGACAACATCCTGCTGATCCCCGGCACCTCCCGGCTCGCGCACCTCGAGCAGAACCTGGCGGTCGCCGATGTCCGGCTCGGCGGCGAGGACCTCGCAGAACTGGAGGCGGGCACGGCGTCCTGAGCCCATGGCCCGGCCGGGGTATGCGGTGCGCCCGCGGCGGAAACGTCGGCGACCGGGGGCCCCCTCAGCCGGCGGGGTCGACCCGGGTCGTCGCCGGTGGGGCGGTAGACCCGCGGGCGACGAACACCGGGATCGGTGCCGAGATGTCTTCGGCCGGTCCCCCGTCGATGACCCGGAGCAGCACGCGGCCCGCGAGGTCGCCGAGTTCGCGGACATCGTGGCTCATCGCCGACAGGGGCGGGGTGGCCAACCGGCAGCTGGTCGAATCGTCCCAGGCCAGGATCGACAGCTCCGCGGGAACGTCGAGGCCGCTGCCGACGGCCGCCTCCAGCCCCGCCACGGCCATCACATCGTTGTCGTAGACGATCGCCGTCGGCCGGTCGGCGCCGCGCAGGAGTTCCAGCGTCCCCGCGGCGCCGCCGGCCGCCGAGTAGTCTCCGACGACCGTGCGCGCGGTTCCCCCGACCGTGGCCATCGCCGCCAGGAACGCCCGATCCCGCGTGCGGGTGTGGGCGTACTGGCGAGGGCCCGACACGCGTCCGACGACCCGGTGCCCGAGGGCCACCAGATGCTCGACGGCGTGCGCCATCGCGGTCCGGTTGTCCACCCGCACGACCGCCCCACCCGTCGGCGTGACCGGCTGGCCCAGGGTGACGTGCGCCATCCCGAGGCCCGTCAGCACCGACGCCCGGGTGTCGTCGACGGTCAGGTCGCTGATGACGATGCCGGCGACGGCCCCCGCCAGGGCCCAGCGCCGATAGGTCGCCAGCACGTCCCGGGCCGTCGGAACCGTCTGCATCAGCACCCGCATCCCGTGCGGGTGCAACGCATCCTCCAGGCCCGCGATCACCTCGCCGTAGAACGGGTCGACGCCGGTGGGCGACCGGAGGAACGCCATGCCGATCGCGGCGGGCTCCCTCCGACTGCTGGTCATGGGTGAAGTATCGCCCGCCCGAATGGCTGGCGCCGCAGCAGGTCGTTCGCGGAGCGCAGCACCAGTGGATCCAGGAACCTCGCCGGATCGACCTCGACCGCGGACCTGACGGTGAACGTGGCCCGCTCGCCCGCACCCAGGCTGACCATCCCCGAGTCGACGCTCGCCAGCGGATCCACCCGGTCGACGGCGAGGAAGACGTCGCGGACGTACGAGCCGGCCGTCACCTCCACCTGATACCCGCCGGCGACGCGGACCGCGCTCGCCCGGGCGGCGTCCGGGTCGAGCTGCTGGTGCACCACGTCGGCGGGGTTGAACACCGTGGCGCCGAACCCGTCGACCCGGACCTGGAGGATCTCCCGATCCGCGTCGGCGACGTCGGAGACGTCGGGGGGGATCAGCAGCGTCGCCGTGCCGCGCGCCGGCACCGACACCTCGACATCGGCCTCCGCGGACACGGCCCCGTCGAAACCGACGCGCCGCACGTGGGCGAGACCGTCGAACGGCACCGAGGTGTCGTTCACCAGCACCACCGCCGGGGCCCCATCGCGAGGCTGAACGGTGACCAGACGGGGGGAATAGGCGTCGCGCATCGCGAACCAGAGCGGCTTGCGGTGCTCGTCGAAGTCGACGGCCGCCCAGGAGATGACCGGCCAGTCGTCGTTCAGCTGCCACAGGACGACGCCCGTGTTGTGCGGCGTCAGCGAGCGGAAGTGCTCGACGCCGAAGCGGATCGCCTGCGCCTGGTTGAGCTGGGTCGCCCAGTGCCAGTCCTCGATCGTCGCCGGAACCGGCAGGTGCGTCGCCATGCCGACCTCGAGCTTGTGGTTGCCCTCGCGGGCCTTCTGGTGCACGAGCATCTCGTGGCCGTAGGGATCCAGCGGCACGTCGTGGACGACCCGGCTGAGCGTCGACCACGCCGGCGGCCCCTGGAACCCGAACTCGCTGACGAACCGCGGCGCGTAGTCGCGATACACGGTGTAGTCGCGCTGGTTCCACACGTCCCAGATGTGCATGGTGCCGTTGCGCTGGTCGTTGGGGTGCGCGTAGTCGACGAACGAGAACGGGCTCCCCGGCGAGTAGGGCCGGGTCGGGTCGAGTTCCGCGATGAGCCGCGGCAACAACTCGCGGTAATAGGTGTCGCCCCAGCCGCGTCCCGCGAGCGCCGGACGCCAACCCCACTCGACGTAGCCCCAGATGTTCTCGTTGTTGCCGTTCCAGATCACCAACGACGGGTGGGCCGACAGCCGGGTGATCTGCTCCCGCGCCTCGGCCTCGACCTCGGACGCGAGCCACTCGTCCTCGGAGTAGGCGGCGCAGGCGAACAGGAAGTCCTGCCAGACCAGCAGGCCCGCCTCGTCGGCGAGGTCGTAGAAGTCGTCGGACTCGTAGATCCCGCCGCCCCACACCCGGATGAAGTTGACGTTCGCCTCGACGGCGTCGGCAACCCGTCGCGCGTACCGGCCGCGGTCGACCTCGGTGACGAACGCGTGATCGGGGATCCAGTTGACGCCCCGGACGAGGATGTCGCGCCCGTTCACCCGGACGACGAACCGGTTG
>JAJXWF010000016.1 GCA_021781735.1 Actinomycetes bacterium | reverse complement strand
CCCAGGCGCTGCGTAACTCGATGTGACCGATGCCGAGTTCATCGAGCACCCGGCACTGGGTCTCGAGGTCGGCATCGATCTCATCGGCGAAACCGGACAGGGTCCACATCATGTCTCCTTCGGAATCGGCTCACCCACCGGTCGGCACGCGAGCACCCGTCAGCCTTTGTCGCCGCCGGCGGTGAGGCCACCGACGAGTTGACGCTGGAAAATCATGTACAGCACGACGACGGGGGCAGCCGAGATCAGCGAGGCGGCCATCAACTGGCCGTAGAGCGGCAGTACTCCCCCATCGGTGCTGTTGGCGAACACCTGCAATTGGATCGCGGCCGTCTGGGTGTCGGGATTGGTCAGCACGCTGGCGAACAGCACATCGTTCCATCCAACCAGCAGTGCGAAGACCATCGCCACGACCATGCCGGGAACCATGAGCGGAAAGATGATCCGGCGCAGGGCCCCGAACCTCGTGACCCCGTCGATCATCGCGGCTTCTTCGTAGGTCGTCGGGATCTGACGCATGTTGGTGACGAGCAGCCACGTCGAGAACGGGATCGCGAAGGTCAGGTAGGTGACGATCAGCGCCGGCCTGCTGCCGATGATCTGCACGCCCAGGGCACTGCCGACCGAGGAGAACACGACGAACAACGGCAGGATGATCATCGTCGCGGGCACCGCCTGCAGGCCGACCAGTGACGAGAGCAGCGGGGCACGCCCACGGAAGCGAAAGCGGGTGAGCACGTACGCCGCGCCCAATCCGAAGATCGTGGCGATCAGGGCCGCGGAGAAGGAGGCGATGAAGCTGTTCATCAGCCCTCGGCCCAGATCGACGGTCGTGAAGACCTTGAGGTAGTTGCTCCACATGAACTGCGACGGCCACAGCTTCGCCGACGCCGCGTCCAGGTCGGGGCTGACCGAAATGATCAGCATGTAGACCACGGGCAGCAGCATCAGCATGAGGAGCGTGATGACGACGACCTGCAACCACCGGGGCAGCAGTCGTTGCGGTTCGCGAACGATCCGCTTGCGGCGTCGGGACGCCGGGGCAGGTGCGCTGATGGCGGACATGTCACTCCTCTCCTGGGGCCGCGGTGAGCCGGGACGCCTTCAGATAGATGAATGCGGGGATGAGGGTCAGGATGAGGGATGCCACGCTCATGGCACTACCGAGCCCGAAGCGGAAGTATTGGAACGACGTCTGGTAGATGTTCACCTGCAGGGTGAGCACATCGTTGGGTGCCGGGGTGCCGAACAGCACGAACGGCAGGGTGAAGTTGTTGAAGTGGTTCAGCGTCGATAACAGCAGGCCCAGCAGCAGCTGGTGGCGGATCTGCGGGACCACCATGTAGACGATCTTCTTCACCCACGTGACCCCGTCGACGTCGGCGGCCTCGTACAACTCGTCGGGGATCGCCTGCAGACCGGCCAGCGTCATCATGTAGACGAATGGCCAGGCGGCCCAGATGTCCACCAGCACGAGCGCCCAGAACGAGTTCGTTCCGATCAGCCACTGCATGTTGTGCAGTCCGAGAACCTTGTTGAACACCCCATCGGGACGCAGGATGAAGCGCCAGACGGTTGCCGTCACGAACGACGGCAGCACGTACGGGACAAGGAACAGGGAGCGCACCAATCCGCGGCCTCGGAACCGGGTGTTCACCGCCAGAGCCGCGAGAAAGCCGATGGGCGCCGAAAACGCGGTGGTGAGCACCGCGAAGGCCAGACTCACCCAAATGGAGTGAAGCAGCAGGGCGGCGTTGAGCGAGTCGGCGTAGTTCTTCAATCCGACGAACGGGGCAGTCACCCAGTTGCGCAGGTTGTACTGGTCGAGTTCGAAGAAGCTGATGTAGGTACCGATGAGGAACGGCACCCCGATCACGAGAACCAGCAGGGCGAGGGTCGGTGACAGCAGCCAGAGGGGCCGCCCCCCGGCGACGTACTCCTTGCGCCGGCGGCCTCGCCGGGCGCCACCGGGGGCGGCCGGCGAGGCCGCCCCCGGTGTCGATGTGTCCTGGATCATGGTGTTATCCGACTCCGAACCGGGCGGGCTGTCACTGTCCGGCCCGGTTGAGGCTCTGCTGAGCCTTGGAATTGGCAGCATCCAGCAGGGACTTCACGGCAGACACGTCATACGTGCCCTTCGCCAGCCCCGGCAGCGACTGAACCACCACGTTCGCGAGGCCGTTCTCGATGTCGGCAAACGCTCCGGTGAACGCCGTCGGCGTCGACCCCTTCTCCGCATCGGCGAAGGGGGCCAGCTTCGGGTTGTCCTTGAGGACCTGGTCGAGGGCCTGCTGGTTGGTGGGCAGGTTGCCGAACAGGTTGAACTGCTCGACCTGCATGGCGGTATCGGTCGACAACTTCGCGTAGGCAAGCGCGAGGTCCTTGTTCTTCGTGTAGGACGCGATCGCCAGATTGTCGCCCGACACGATCGTCTGGGCGGGGTCGGCTCCGGCAGGAAGCGATTGCATGCCGGGGCCGACGCCGGGCAGCGGCGCGAACGCGTACTGGCCCTTGACCGCGCTGCTCGCGCCATCCAGGGTGTTGATTGCCGTTCCCGTGGCCATCGGGAAGATCGCGGCCTTGCCCGAGGCGAACGCCGCCATGGCGTCGGCGTCCTTCCACCCCGCGCTCGCGGGGTCGACAACCTTGTCCTTGGTGAGCAGGTCGAAGTACTGGGTGGTGGCATTGACAACCTGGGGCGAGTTCAGTTGGGCGGTCTTCAGGTCCTTGCTGACGAGCGACCCGCCTGCCTGGTGGGTGAACGCCCAGATGAACTTCCACGGGTCGTACGTGTCGGCGTACCCGACTGCCATGCCGTAGACGCCGTTCTTGGTCAACTTCTGGGCGTCAGCGATGAGTTCGTCCCAGGTGGTGGGCGGATTCGCGATGCCCGCGGCCTTGAACAACGCGGTGTTGTAGATCATCCCGAAGGGACGCATCGCCACCGGGATGCCGATCTGGGTGGAGGAGTTCGGGCCCGACATGCCCAGCGTCTGCGGAAGGAGGCGGCTCTTTCCACCCGCAGCGGTCCAGTCGGCCGCGCTGAGCGTGAGGAAGCCCTTGGTGCCGTAGGCGACCGGCGTGAACGTGGTGCCGAGCACGTAGACGTCGGGCCCGCTACCCGACACGATGGACGTCTGGATCTTGGTGGTCTCGTCGGATGCGCTCGAATAGGTCTCGATCTGAAGGTTTGCGCCCGTCGCGGCCTTGAACTTCGCGGTGATGTCCTTGGACCATTGCGCGAACTGCTGCGGGTAGTTGGGCTGAGCACCGACATAGACCGTGAGGGTCTTGCCCGAGCTCCCGGACGTCGAGCCGGACGTGGAGGAGCCGCATGCGGCGAGGGCAACGGAGGCGGCAACGAGAGGGAGAATGAGGGTGACCTTGCGGAGTCGTCCCATGCGGGACTCCTTTCGGCACGGGGCGGAACTCCGATGTCCCGCTCGCTGGAAGGGAACGCTAGGTGGTGGCGTCCGCGACCAGAGAGTGGTTGCCAACTGTTGCCTCATCGGCCGGCGTGGCACGCCACGGCAAGCGTTCATACGCAAACGCATTCGGTGCGGGTCACTCCGCGTCCACCACCGCCCGACGGGCGGGAGTTGATAGCCTGCGCGGGAAGAGGGTGCGCGGCGGAGCGGGCCCCACGTGGAAGGCAGCCGGTGACAGGTCACAGGTACGCATTCTTCGAGCCCCCGTTCATCGCGATGGCCCATCGGGGCGGCGCGCTGTTGCCCGCCAACGTCGGTATCGAGAACACCGTCGCCGCGTTCGCCAACGCGGTCGACCTCGGCTACCGCTACCTCGAGACCGATGTCCACGCCACCGCCGACGGCCGACTGGTGGCCCTCCACGACGACCAGCTCGACCGGGTGAGCGACCGGCACGGTCGAGTCTCCGACCTCACCCTCGCCGACCTCGCCGACGTGCGGATCGGCGGCCGGGAACCGATCCCGACGATGGCCGAGTTGTTCTCCACCTTCCCCGACGCCTGCTTCAACATCGACCTCAAGGAGGACGCCGCCGTCGTCCCCCTCGCCCGGCTGATCGACGAGTCCGCAGCACACGACCGGGTGTGCGTCGCCTCGTTCTCCGACGCGCGCCTGCGCCGGTTCCGCGATCTCACCGGGGGCCGGGTGGCCACCTCGGCCGGACCCTCGGCGGTGGCCTGTACGGCGGCGATTCCCCTGCTGCCCCGCGTGCTCAACACCCCCGCGGCCGCATTCCAGGTGCCGGTCACTCACACGGTGGCCGGACGCCGGCTGACGATCGTCACCCCCAGGTTCATCGCCATCGCCCACCGGCGGGGCATGAAGGTGCACGTCTGGGACGTCGACGATCCCGACGAGATGCGCCGGCTGCTCGCGCTGGGGATCGACGGGATCATCACCGACGCCGTCGGCGTGCTGCGGGACGTGCTGATCGGAGTGGGCCGATGGCAGGACTGAGCGCCGCCAGGCGTCCGGACTCGCCGGAGGCGGGCCAGGTTCCGGGGTGGGGGCGGGTGATCAGCTGGGGACTGTGGGACTGGGGCGCGTCCGGGTTCCACGCCGTGATCACGACGTTCGTCTTCTCGGTCTACGTGGCCGACATGGTGGCCCCGAAGCACGGTTCGCACTCCGGGGCCCAGTGGGTGTCGCTCAGCATGACGGTGGCCGGATTCATCATCGCGGTGAGCGCGCCGGTGATCGGCCAGCGGGCCGACCGGGCCGGACGTCGCATGCGCAACCTCGCGATCTTCACGGCCCTCACCGTGCTGGACATGGTGCTGATGTTCCTCGTGAAGGCCGATCCCGCCTACCTGTTGCTCGGTCTGGTGCTGCTCGGCGCGGGCAACGTCTTCAGTGAGTTCGCCGGGGTGTCGTACCACTCGATGCTCAAGCTCGTGTCCACGCCGCGCACCGTCGGCAGGGTGTCCGGCATCGGCTGGTCGCTCGGCTACTTCGGCGGCATCGTGCTGCTCGCGGTGAGCTATTTCCTGTTCATCAAACCGACGGTGCCCTTCTTCGGTGTCGGCTCCGATCCCGGCCTGCCCTACCGCATGGTCGCGCTGCTGTGCGCGGCGTGGTTCGCGGTGTTCGGCCTGCCCATGTTCTTCGCCGTCCGTGACCCGGCCCGGGGGGCCGCCGTGCCGGTGGTCACCGTCGCCGAGTCCTACCGCATCCTCGGACGCGATCTGCGTCGGCTGTGGCGCACGCAGCGCAACACCGTCTGGTTCCTCGGTGCGAGCGCGCTCTACCGCGACGGACTTGCCGCAATCTTCACCTTCGGGGCGATCCTGGCCACCAGCGTCTACGGGCTCAGTACCAGCGACGTGCTGGTGTTCGGGATCGCCGCGAACGTGGTCGCCGCACTCGGCGCCGTGACGGCGGGCATCCTCGAAGACCGCGTGGGTCCGAAGGCGATCATCCTGACGTCGCTCGTGGCGCTGGTGGGCACGGCCACCGTCCTGCTGTTCGTCAACGGCACGACGATGTTCTGGATCTTCGGACTCATCCTGTGCCTGTGGGTGGGCCCGGCCCAGTCGAGCAGCCGCACCTACCTCACCCGCCTCGCCCCGCACGGCCGGGAACAGGAACTGTTCGGCCTCTATACGACCACCGGACGTGCGGTGTCGTTCCTGGCTCCCGCACTGTTCGGGCTGTTCGCGGCGTTCGGCGGCGACAGGATCGGGATCATCGGGATCGCGGTCGTGCTGCTGGCCGGGCTCGTGGCGCTGCTCGCCGTTCGGCGTCCGCAGACGCACGGCGTGGGGAGCCTCGAACCGGTTACGGATGCGAGCGCCGGGATGCCGATGGAACAATCCGCACCGGGTTGGCGTTAAGAGGTCATGCGCGGCGACCTCTCCGTCGCCCTGATCGAGTGACCGGTTCGCACGGCTCTGGTCGCCACAACCGCTTCAACTGCTGGGAGGAATCAGATGGCCGATCGTGCCTTGCGCGGCGTCGGACTGGGCGCCAAGAGTTTCGAAGACGAGGAAGGCATCGAGTTCGCCGACCGCCAGGTCGTGGGCTTCGACTGCCCGAACCATCATCATGTCGACATCACCTTCTCGGTCGAGGCCGAACTGCCCACCGAGTGGGAGTGCCCCAAGTGCGGACTGACCGCCGTACGCAGCGATGGCACCGTCGGTGAGGCCAAGCCGACCAAGCCGCCGCGCACCCACTGGGACATGCTCCGCGAGCGCCGCTCGATCAAGGAACTCGAGGTGTTGCTCGCCGAGCGGCTGCAACTGTTGCGCGCCGCGCACTGAGCCATCGACTGCGGCCGGCCGCCCCGTCAACCCCGAGCGGCCCACGGCCAGCAGGGATCGGTGCCGCGAACCCAGGTACGGCTACGACCCAACACCGACGGCGTACGACTTGACGAATATCCCCGACAAGTCGTACGCCGTCGGCCTTTCCGTCCGCCGCCCCACCCCGACGCGGCGCTCAGCCGCCGAGTTCGCGTGGTCGCTCGCTGCCGTCGTCGTCGACATGACCCTCGACGACCTCTCCCTCGATGGTCTCGCCGTCGACGTTGATCCGGCTCCGGGTGACGTTGAACGTGCCGGTGAGGCCCCGGGCACGCCGGGCGACCAGCACGGTGACGAGCCGGCGAGCCACGGGTCGGGTGAACGGCAGTAGGAAGACCAGCCCCACGACGTCGGTGACGAAGCCGGGCAGCACGAGCAGGACACCGCCGATGAGCACCAGAACCGCATCAGTGGCCTCGTCGACCGGCAGCGAGCCGCGCCGCACCGCCTCGAGGAGTGACCGCCAGGCGCGCGACCCCTCGCGGCGCATCAGCCAGCCGCCGAACAGGGCCTCGACGATGAGGATCGCCACGGTGTTGAGCCCGCCGATGGCGTGCCCGACCCGGATCAGCAACCACACCTCGAGGATCGGCAGCCCGACGAGCAACACCAGCAACGTCGGGATCACCCAGGGCGAACGGCGTGGGCTCCAAGACATGTCAGCTCCTGTCGATCGTCCGACGGCGCTTCCAGCCTACAAGGGGCGCCATCTCAGCGGCCGAGTCGCCGACGGACGCCGGGAACGAACGACCAGGCCAGCCCGACGAGGGCGACCATGAGCGAGACCCAGTCGAGCCACGGGTCGAGTTGTGCTCCGATCGTGACACCGGTGCGCTCGGGCACGGTGATGCTGCGGGCCCAGGCGGTCGCCTCCTGGCTCCGCTCGATGACGCGCCCGCGGGCGTCGATCAGCCCCGACAGGGCATTGGTGGTCGCGACGACGATCTCACGCTGCAACTCCATCGCCCGACCGCGGGTGATCGCGAACTGCTGGGGCGGCTGACCGGTGTCGGTGTAGGTGCCGTTGTTCGACTGCACCACGAGCACCTGGGCACCGTTGCCGGCCGCCTGGGCGACCGTCGTGTCCCACGCCAGCTCGTAACAGATCACGGTGCCGACCGTCAGCTTCTGACCGTTGGCCAGCGGGCCGGTGAGCACGCCGGGCTTGTGGCCGGGGACCGACTGGGCACCGACCTCGCGCAGGATCGGCAGGATCGGGAGCAGCAACGACCGCAACGGGATGTACTCACCGAACGGCACGAGGTTCCGCTTGTTGTAGCGGGCCGCGATGGTGTTGTCGGTGGTCCACCACAGCGTGGACGTCTGCCGCTCGTCCGGGCCCGGGCCGCTCATCACCGCGCCGACCATGATCGGCAGGTGCGCGACCTTCTCGGCGAGGCGTACGAGCAGCGCGGTCTGAGCGTCCTTGGTCGGGTCGATGTCCGTGGAGTTCTCGGGCCACAGCACGAGGTTGGGGGCGGGGTCCAGGCCGGTGCGGGCCCGGGCCATCAGCGTGACGGTCTCGGACACGTGGTTGTTGGTGACGCTGCGGGCATAGCCCATCGCATGCGGACCGGCGGTGCCGTTGACGTCGCCCTGCACGACCCCGAGGGTGATGTCGGGCCCACCCGGTGGGATGGGCCGCGCGGCGAGCAGTGCACCCCCGGCGAAGGCGACCACGAGCATCAGCACGGCCGAGCCGCGCGCGACCCGCCGGGCGCGACGTCCCGGAGCGCGCGGTGCGGCCAGCGCGGCCACGGCCTGACCGGACACCGCCACGAGCCATGACGTGCCGACGGCCCCGATGACGGGCAACCACCCGGACATCGGCTGATCGACCGTCGTCCAGACCAGCCGGAGCCAGGGGAACCCCCCGAACGGGACGTTGGCCGTGCCGAACTCGGCCGCCGCCCACGCGGCGGACGCGAACAACCAGGACGCCGGAAGGCCCGCGGTGCGGGCGATCGCCCAGGCCACCGCCATCGGCCACACCGACATCGCGATCACCAGCAACACCGCCACCCACCAGCCGAGCACCGACACCCACGTGATCGCGACGGCCCCCTGTGCCAGGCCGAACAGCAGCCCGAGCCACAGCGAGCGGCGGGGGCCCGCCCGCCGAGCGATGAGGGTGAGCAGGGCGACGGCGAGAATCGCCAGCGGCCACAGGGCGTACGGCTGGTAGGCGAGGCCCAGCGATGCCCCGCCCAGGACCGCGAGCACCGAGCCCGTGAGCCTGTCGTGCCGACGGACCGCGGCGAGCGCGTTCTGGGCTGTCACCGCGCTCACTCGTGCTCGGGGTCGCTGATCAGCGGGCGGTCACGGAAGATCGTGGTGAGAACCACCGTGGTCACCGTGGTGACCTTGGCGACCCCGCGGATGCGGGTGAGCAGAGCGTCGAGTTCGGCGGGCGTGCCCACGTTGGCTTCGATCAGATAGGACGAGTCACCGGCGACCGAGAAGCAGGCGCTCACGTCGGGGATGGTGGCCACGACCGTGGGGATCGATTCGTCGTCGGCCGGGTCGAGCGGGCGCAGCGCGATGAACGCGGTGAGGTTGCGTCCGAGCGCCTCGGCGTTGAGCCGCGCGGAGTAACCGTCGATGAGGCCTCGTGCCTCGAGCCGGCGCACCCGCTGCTGCGCGGCCGACGTGGACAGCCCGGTGACCCGGCCGATGTCGGTGTAGGACATTCGTCCGTCCCTGGCCAGGAGGGCCAGGATCTGCTGATCCGTACTTTCCATGCGTTCATCGTGTCACCCTTTGTCGATGACCCACGATTCGCTCATGGTTTTCGACACCGCCTCGTTGTACTTCAGGGCGTTCTTCGGGGTGCCAGGTACGATGCGTGGCCCCGACGGGACGCCGACGAACGCCGTGCGGGGGCTGCTCGACATGATGACCCGGTTGGTCGGCCAGTACCGGCCCACGCGGCTGGCGTGCGCGTGGGACAACGATTGGCGCCCGCGGTGGCGGGTCGAGCTGGTTCCCGGGTACAAGGCTCAGCGGCTGGCGTCCGGGCCGGGCAGGGGCGCCGTCGGCGCCGGGGGTGTCGGAGCAGAGTCGGGTGAGTCCGAGGAGGCCCCCGAGGAATTACGGGTGCAGGTTCCGATCATCCGAGCGGTGCTGGACGCCGCCGGCGTTCCCGTCGTGGGGGTCGACGGCTACGAGGCCGACGACGTGCTGGCCGGCCTCGCCCGTCACTCCGATGTGCCGACCCTGGTGGTGACCGGGGACCGTGACCTTTTCCAGCTCGCCGGCGTCGACACGACGATCGTCTACGTCGCCCGAGGGGTCGCGAAGCACGACCTGGTCGACCCGGCCTGGGTGCAGCAGCACTACGGCGTTCCGGCGGAACGTTACGTCGACTTCGCGGTGCTGCGTGGCGACCCGTCCGACGGGCTCCCCGGAGTCAGGGGAATCGGGGAGAAGTCCGCGGCGCAGCTGGTGGCGTCGTGGGGAGGCATCGACGCGATCGTCGCGGCGGCCGCCGACCCGGCGTCGGCGATGAGCCCTTCGGTGCGGACCCGGATCGCCGGGGCGGGTGACTACCTGGCCGCCGCGTGTCGGGTGGTTGCCGTCGTCGACGACCTGCCGGTTCCCGGCCGGTCCCTGCGGGTCGACGACCTGCAGCACGACTCGGACCGGCTGGCCGAGCTCGGACGCCGCTACGGCATCGACGGGCCGATCGGCCGGCTGATGGCCGTGCTGGCACCGGGGAGTGAGCTTCAGCGACCGACCGGACGCAGGAGGTAGATCGCGGCGCCGGCGACGAGGTTGGCCCCGCGGTCGGTGCGCAGCCGGCGTCCCGCCTCGGTGAGCGGCACCCGCTGCTCGACCTCCAGCCCCAGCCCGGCGAAGTAGTGCTCAAGATCGACGAGCGTGGCGTGATGCAGGTTGGGCGTGTCGTACCAGGCGAACGGCAGCTCGCGCGATTGGGGCATGTGTCCGCTGAGCAGCCGCAGGCGGTGCCGCCAGAGCCCGAAGTTCGGCATCGACACGACCAGCCGGTCGCTGATCCGGGCCATCTGTGCCAGCACGTCGCTCGGCCGCTGCACGGTCTGCAGGGTGCGCGACAGGATCACCATGTCGTAACTGCGGTCGGAGAACTCTCCGAGATCGGCGTCGAGGTCGAGGTCGAGGACGGGCACCCCCGTGGAGATCGCGGCGAGCAACATGTCGGGGTCGTGCTCGACGCCGGTGCCGCTGCAGCCGCGGTCGTCGATGAGGTGGCGCAGCAGCGTGCCGGGCCCGCAGCCCAGGTCGAGCACCCGCGAGCCGGGTGGCACGAGTTCGGCGACATGAGCAAGGTCGGGTCGTAGCGGATGCGATACCGGGAGGCGGTTCGAGTCACTCATGGGTCGCCTGTCCCCCGCCGTCGTATTCGAGGAATGCCCTGATCGTCGCGTGATAAGGCTCGATGGGCAGCAGGAACGAGTCGTGCCCCCACGGCGACTGGATCTCGCGGAAGGTGACCGGGATTCGGGCCGATTCGAGCGTGCGCATGATCCGCCGGGACTGGGCCGTGGAGAACCGCCAGTCGGTGTCGAAGCTGATGATGAGGTTCGAGACCGGGCTCTGCTGCAACCGGGCGAGGGCGTCCGGTCGGCTGAACGGGTCGAAGTAGTCCATGACCCGGGTGAGGTACAGGTAGCTGAGCGCGTCGAATCGGGTGAGGAACGTCTCGCCCTGGTGGTCGAGGTAGCTCTCCACCGCGAAGTCGATGCCGAAGCCGCGGCTGGGTGCGCCGTACTGGTGGCTGCGTCCGAACTTCTCGGTGAAGGCATCCTCCGACATGTAGGTGATATGGGCCATCATCCTGGCGATCGACAGGCCGACGTCGGGGGTGCGCTCATCGACGAAGCGTCCGTTCTGGAAATTCTCGTCGCGCATGATCGCCTGGCGTCCGACCGCCGAGAACGCGATGTTCTGGGCGGTGAGCCGACTCGACGAGGCGATCAGCACGGCTCGGTCCATGTCCTCCGGATGGGTGAGCTCCCACTCGAGCACCTGCATCCCTCCGAGCGAGCCCCCGACCACCGCGTGCCAGTGTCGGACGCCGAGATGCTCGCCCAGTCGGCGGTGGACGGTGACGAAGTCGCTCATGTCGAGCAGGGGGAAGTCGAGCCCGAAGGGCTCACCGGTCTCGGGGTTGGTGGAACTCGGACCCGTGGTGCCCTGGCAGCCGCCGAGCAGGTTGCTGCTCACGACGAACCAGCGATCGGTGTCGATCGCTCGGCCGGGCCCGATGAGGTTGTCCCACCAGCCGGGGCGCGCCTCCCCCACGTGCAGGCCCGCCGCGTGGGCGTCACCTGTCAGCGCATGACAGATGTAGATCGCGTTGTCCGCGGTCTCGTTGAGGTGGCCGTATGTCTCGTAGGCGACATCCACCTCATCGAGACGCGCGCCCCCGGCCAGGCGGAGCGGGTCGTCCCGGGCGAACAGCTGGACGGAACGGGTCTCGACCAGGCCCACCCCTTCGGCCGCCGGGTCGGCGGTCGGCTTCGGATCGGGCGTTGTCACGCGCTCGATTGTAGGGGGTGGGCCCGGACCGGCTCAGAGCTTCGCCAGCGCCTGGTCGAGGTCGGCCAGGATGTCGTCGATGTGCTCGATCCCCACCGATACCCGCACCATCTCGGGAGCGACGCCGGCGGCCCGGAGTTCCTCGTCGTTGAGCTGGGAGTGTGTGGTGCTCGCGTTGTGGATGACCAGGGACTTGGCGTCGCCGATGTTCGCCAGATGGCTGAACAGCGTGAGTGCCTCGACGAACCGCGCACCGTCGGCACGCCCGCCGATGAGGCCGAACGACACGAGGCCTCCGTAACCGCCGCCGAGGATGCGGCCGGCCACCTCGTGGCTGGGGCTGGACGCGAGTCCGGGGTAGTTCACCCACGCGACCGCGGGGTGTGCGGCGAGGTGCTTCGCCACGGCGAGCGCGTTCTCGCAGTGGCGTTCCATCCGCAGGTGCAGCGTCTCCAGACCCTGCAGGAACAGCCACGAGTGCAAGGGCGCCAGCGTGGCTCCGGTGTTGCGCAGCAGCACGGTGCGGGCCCGGATGATGAACGCAGCCGGACCGGCCGCGTCGGTCCACACGACGCCGTGGTAGGCGTCGTCGGGTGAGGTGAGACCCGGGAACCGGTCGCTGTACTGCGTCCACGGGAAGTTGCCGCTGTCGACGATGACACCCCCGATCGAGGTGCCGTGACCGCCGATGTACTTGGTCGCGGAGTGCACGACGACGTCGACGCCGTGCTCGAAGGGCCTGCACAGCATCGGCGTCGGCACCGTGTTGTCGACGATGATCGGAAGGCCGAGGGCGTGGGCGGCCGCCGACCACGCGTCGAGGTCGACGACGTTGAGGCTCGGGTTGCCGATCGTCTCGCCGAACACCAGCCTGGTGTGGTCGTCGACCACGTCGGCGAGGGCTTCGGGTGAGGCCGGGTCGACGAATCGGGCTTCGATGCCGAACTGGCTGAGCGTGTGCGCGAACAGGGCGAATGTCCCGCCGTACAGGGTTGACAGCGCCACGAGGTTGTCTCCGGCGCGGGTGAGGTTGAGTACCGCGTAGGTGATGGCCGCGGCGCCCGAGGCCGTGGCGAGCGCTCCGACGCCACCCTCCAGGGCGGTCATCCGCTCCTCGAACACCGACGTCGTGGGATTCATGATGCGGCTGTAGATGTTCCCCGGGGTCCTCAGGGCGAACAGGTCGGCGGCGTGCTGCGAATCGTCGAAGACATAGGCCGCCGACTGATAGATCGGAACGGCCCGGGAATTGGTCGCACTGTCGGCGTGCTCCTGGCCAGCATGGACGACGCGTGTTTCAAGGCGGTAGGACATGCGCAGACACTACGTGCCTGTTGCCCGCCCGATGCCCCGACTCTCACGGAGTGAACGCATTTTCGGCCCACGACGAACACGCCCGTAATCGCCATTACCAGGGGGAAATACCCCCAGTGGTTTGCATGCTGTCCTCGACGCGTCGATACAGCCCCTGATGATCGGCTGGACCCTTCAGCGAGTGCTCCCCGCGGCGGTGTCTTCGGGGCCACCGTGCACGTGGCTCACAATCGCGACGGGCACTCCAGCACCGCCGTGCAGCAACTACTCTCGGGTGTCACCCGGGAGTCTCCCGGAGCACGCTCAGCACCTTCCCCGTGCGAGACCCTGGAGGTGGACATGACGTCACAGGCAGACTCGGGATGACCCCCGGGGCCGATCGCTTCGCGCCGCTTCCCGCCTCGCCGACCGACGGACGCACAGCCCGCCGCCTGGTCTCACGGGAACGGATCGAGAATGCCGCGACAATGCTGTTCGCCGAGCGCGGCTACACCGATACCAGCCTCGACCAGATTGCCGCGTTGGCCGGCGTGAGCAAGGGCACGATCTTCTACAATTACGCCAACAAGGCCCAATTGTTCGAGCAGTTGTTCGTGGGCGCGGTAACCTCGCTCGCGGGCGAGATCCGCGACGCCCGCGATGGGCTCACCGGCTGGGCCGCCTTCGACCGTGCCACGCAGCGGGTCATCGAGCGGGTCGACGAATACCCCGCCCCGGCACTCATCGTGATCAACGAGCTGTTCCGGTCGGGCAGGCCGTGGGAGGCCATGCTCGTGCGGGCCCGCGACATCCTCATCGAACCACTCGTGGAGATCATGGAGGAGGTCAGCGCCGAACGGATCGCCGCTCAGGGCGGGGGTCCTCTCATGCCCCACGATCACTTCACGAATCTCGCCATGTCGGTGCTGGGAGCGCTCGTGGTGTCTACCCTCGACCGCAGCGCCTTCTCACCGGAGCGCTCGATCAGTGACATCCACCACGTGCTGATCACCTCGGTGTCCGGCCTGCGCAACGGTTAGGGCGCGGATCTCCCAGCGACCGGGACCGACGCCGCGTCCTGACGCCCGCCCGAGCGCGGCCGCGCCACGCGTCTCAATCGTCAGCGTCGTTGGGCACGATGCGGTCGCGGTAGGCGTCCCGGAGAGGCGCCCAACCGGCCGACACCGCGTCGGCCCCGACGAGACGCTCGGCAGCCTGGCCGGAGATCGAGCGTGCGAGCACGTCCAGGCACAGGTGCCATCCCGCGGCCACGTCGGCGTAGGAGTCCCGGGCGGTGAGCTGGTGAACCAGCTGCAGTTGCGTGCCGGTGTCCGCGGGGCCGAGCTGCCAGATGAGGGTGTCGTCGCCCCAGCGGTGCACCAGCCGGAAGGGTTCGAACACCTCCACCACGGTGGCGTCGACGACCGCCGACAGCGGCGATTCGCGTGCCTCGGCGGCTCCGACGGTGATGAGGGCGCGGTCTGGGACGACCGGCGACCAGCGGGCAAGCAGGTCGGGGCGGGTCAGCCACTGCCACACCCCGCCCGGCGGCGCGTCGAGCACGGTGCGCATGCTGAGAAGCCCACTGCGCAGCGAGGCCGGCAGCAGATCGTCACCGGAGACGGGCGTCGCGGGCTCGGTGCGCCGGCAGCAGGTGTCGATGAGGTCGTCGCTGGCATCGATCATGGACGCCAGTCTCGCACGGCCCGCCGGAGTTCGGATCGACGCCGATGGCGTCCAGGCCGGTTGGACCCGGGCGCGATCGGGCGGCCGAAGATGACATCGACATGAACACACGGTGTCGCGATTGGGGGTTGCCCCACCCCACCCCCGCGCCGGACCCCGGGATGCACGAGAGTTTTGTCTGTGAGTGACGTGACGTTCATCCTCGCCACCGTCGTGGCTGTGGCGGTCGTGTTCGACTTCACCAACGGCTTCCACGACACGGCCAACGCGATGGCCACCTCGATCGCCACCCGGGCACTTCCGCCCAAGTTGGCCGTCCTCCTGTCCGCGGTGCTCAATCTGGCCGGCGCCTTCCTGTCGATCGAGGTGGCGCTCACCGTGAGCAACAGTGTGGTCGCGATCCAGGGCCCTGACGGGTCGCCGATCCCGTCGCTGATGGGCGCACCGATCCTGATCGTGGTGCTCGCGGGACTCGTGGGCGCGATCATCTGGAACATCCTCACCTGGTTGTTCGGCATCCCCTCTTCGAGTTCGCACGCCCTGTTCGGTGGACTCATCGGCGCGGCGATGGCCGCCCTCGGCCTGCACGGCGTCAAGTGGACCGGCATCCTGCGGTCGGTGATCATCCCGGCCGCCTCGGCCCCCATCGTCGCCGGCCTCGTCGCGGCGATCGGCACGGCGCTGACCTACGCGATCACGAAGTCGGTTCCCGATCACACCCGCACGAGGGGATACCGGTGGGGCCAGATCGGCTCGGCGTCCCTGGTCAGCCTGGCGCACGGCACGAACGACGCCCAGAAGACCATGGGCGTCATCACGCTGGCGCTCATCGCGTCGGGACGCTGGACGAACCTCAACGCAATCCCCGTGTGGGTGAAGATCATGTGCGCGCTGGCGATCGCCTCGGGTACGTACATCGGAGGCTGGCGGGTCATCCGCACCCTGGGCAAGGGTCTGGTCGAGATCGACAGCCCCCAGGGCATGGCAGCCGAGATGGCCTCGGCCGCGATCATCCTGTCGTCGAGTCATGCCGGCATGGCCCTGTCGACCACACACGTGGCCACCGGCTCGGTTCTCGGAACGGGGATCGGCAGGAAGAACGCCGTCGTGCGGTGGGGCGTCGCCGGGCGGATGCTCGTCGCCTGGCTCATCACGCTCCCCGCCGCGGCCGGCGTCGGCGCTCTCACCTGGCTCATCGCCCACCTGCTCGGCAACATCGCCGGGGCGATCGTCATCACCGTGATCCTCATGGTGGTGTCGGGCTACATGTTCTGGCGCTCGCGCCGCTCACGCATCGACGCATCGAACGTCAACGCGGCCTGGACCGGCGGGCTGCACGTGAAGCCCACCGAAAGCCTCCCCGAGGCCGCCGCCGAACCCGACCTGCACCCGATCGGAGCCTGAGATGGCCGACATCCTCGCCAAGGCCGGCAGTCAGCTGCTCATGGTCACCATCGTCGGACTGTTGCTCGGCTCCGGGTTGCCGGTCGTGTTCAGTCTCGGGATGCGCGCCCTCACCGCCGGGCGTCCGACGAGCATGGAGGGCCACGAGGTCGCCGGCCGGGCCAACCCGCTCGCACTGAGCATCGCGATCCTGTGCTTCGCGATCGTCGTGGCCGCCGTGCTGTTCGGCATCGCCGTGATCATCTGGGGCAAGAGGCTCCTCGGCTGAACCACCGCCGCCCCCCGGGTCATGGGCGGGCGGCCGTCCCCCGCCGAGCGCGGAGCACCCCCACGAGCAGCACGAACGCCACGAACTGGCTGACCGCGATGAGCACGCTCAGCCATGCGAGCGACACGTCGTACAGGGCACCGATCACCGCCCCGCCACCCAGGGCGGCGATCCCCTGGATGGCGGCGAACACCCCGTAGGCGGTGGCCCGGCGGGCCGCGGGCACGAGATCGGCCACCAGCGCCTTGATCGTCGAATCCTGCAACCCGCTGGCAAAGCCCCACACCCCCATGCCGAGCAGGGCCCACGCTACGTGGCCGTCGAGGGTGAGCGGCGGCACGACCGCGACCAGCACCGGCAGGCCGAGCAGCACCCGTGAGCCGATCCGGTCGTAGAGCCAGCCGGTGACCAGCGCCGCGACCGCCGCGGCGCCCATCGCTCCGGCGAAGACGACCGGGATCACCGGAAGCCCGATGAGACCCCGCTGGACGAAGTGGTAGGAGATGATCCCGTAGGACACGAGACCACCCGTGGTGAGCGCGACCGCCGCCGCGTACACGAAGAAGACGCCCGACAGGTCGCGCCCGAGTGCCCTGGACCACCACGAGCCTTCCACCCGCGGGTGCGGGACACCCGTTCGGGCCGGGGATTGCGGGTCGTAGACCGACGGGTCGGGAACCCGCGCGTGCAACCAGCCCAGCAGCATCATCGAGGCCACACCCGGCACGACCAGCACGAGCAACGCCAGCCACAAGCCCCCGCCGAGCGCCAGCACGGCCGCGGCAAGCAGCGGGCCGGAGAATGCCCCGAACAGGTCGAGCGACTTGTGGACGCCGAACCCACGTCCGCGGCCCACGGCCCCGGCGGCGTGCGCGAGCAGCGCGGTCTTCGACGGGCTGCGCACCGCCTTACCGACCCGTTCGAGGATGATCAGGCCGGATGCGAGGGCCAGCCCCGCGGCGCCCGCGAACGGCGCGATCGCGAGCAGCGGGATGCACGCGGCGGTCATGCCGTAGCCGGTGATCGTCCAGCGCCAGTGATTCCCGTCGCGGTCGGCCAGGGGCCCGGCCACCAGCCGCAACACGAGCGAAGCGGTTTCGGACGCGCCCGTGACCAGCCCCACGAGCAACCCGGAGGCGCCGAGAGAGGCGAGCAGCGGGCCGTAGAGCGACTTGCCGCCGTCGGCCACCATGTCTGCGGTCAGGCTGACGAATCCGAGCCCCACCACCATCCGCCACGGGGAGAAGTTGCTCGACAGTCCTCGCTCGATTGCTGCCACGGCGTTCAGCCTAGTGCGGGACATTCGCCTCCCTCCCCTGCGACCCTCGCGGTCGACCGGACGTGTCAGGGTCAGGTCGGACGCTGAAGGCCGCCGCTTGCCCCACTCCGGCACGTCGTTCCTACGGTCGGTCATGCGCGCGGATGGGCTGGCGTCCAGGACAGCTGAGCCTTCCTGGGTTGGCACGCGTGAAGCGTCTGGGGCGGGCCAAGAAATCAATTGACGATTCAATTCAATCCGGATCACCTCGAGGACCATGCTCGTGTCCGGGATCCCGCCGCGCGGGTGGTCCGACGTCCGATGCCTCCCGTTCCGGGAGGTGGAATGCGGCAGCCTCTCCGCGGCGGAGACGATCACGATGTCCACCCCAAGATGCCGGGAATGGTTGCGGGGCAGGCGCAAGGCCCGATTGCCGAAGCCGATCACCCTTGCGTGTTCCTCCGGGCGACGTGCGTCGTGGCCCTTCTCAGGCCGAGCGATCGGCCTCGGGGCTCGAGGCGACCGACGCAGTCGTCACAGGACGCTGGTGGCGCCGGTGTACAGGCTCTTGACCTGGGGGCCCAGCAGCAGCAGGGCGGCGAAGACGACCATCGCGATGAACGTGATGATCAGGCCGTATTCAACGAGCGACGCGCCCTTGTCCCTGTCTCCCGCACGCTGCCGGAGCACGAACAGAGCCGACGAGACGAACGCACTGCATGTGGTCATGGATTCGTCCCTCTCTGATAGCCGCCCGAATGGAATCCCCCTCGAGAACCCCCGGTGAACGAATAGCCAAACTCTTTCCCTGCAGCAGGTCCACTGTCAACCCCACCCGCGGTGTTCGCACTTGTGTGGGCGATATCGAGCGGTTGTGTGAACGGGTCGTGTTGTCGGCCTGTCGTGGTGGGGAACGGCGCCGGATCCCCATGGCGCCACTCCGGAGCCGCCGCCCGACACCTCCAGGGAGCCGACGGGCGCACCACCACGCTGCCCGCACCCCAGGGATGTGGTGGCCGGTGAGCGCCGACGCTGCAGGGGCCGCCCGGAGTTGGGATCAGATGTCGAGGATCCGGCTCGAGAGGGCACGCACCATGGCGGGATCGCGGTGGTCGAAGAACTGGCTGACCGCGGGCACGACCTCATGGTGATCGATGAGGTCGATCAGCCTGTCGGGGTGGAAATCGGACACGCCGACCACCCGGGCCAACCCCTCCGACTGGATCTGTTCCATCGCCCGCCAGGCGGCGTAGTAGTCGCCGAACGGCTGGTGGATCAGGTAGAGATCGAGGTGATCGAGCCCGAGCCGCTGCAGCGACCGCTCGAACGCGGTGCGGGCCTTCGCCTCCCCCGCGTCCTGGATCCGCCATTTCGTGGTGATGAACAGTTCGTCGCGCGGGATGCCGCTGGCGGCGATCGCACGCCCGACCGCCTCCTCGTTCAGGTGGGCGGCCGCGGTGTCGATCAGCCAGTAGCCGGCGGCGAGCGCGTCGGTCGCTGCCCGCTCGCGCGCAGCCGGATCGGCGATCTGGAAGACGCTGAAGCCGAGGATCGGCATGTCGTCGCCGTTGTTCAGGCTGACGGTTCGCATGGGCCGGACCATTCTGGATCTGGTGGAACAACCCCCAGTTCCCTCCGCGACTCCGCGCGCGGAGGACCCGCCATACCAGGCACCACCAGGACCTGTTCCGAGGCCCTTCCCCCGGGTAGCGTCCGAGCGTGGACAATCGTCGCGAGATCAGCGAGTTCCTCACCAGCCGACGGGCGCGGCTGCGTCCCGAGGCGTCGGGGTTGCCCGTGCACGACGACCGTCGCCGCGTGCCCGGGCTGAAGCGCGAAGAGGTGGCCCTGCTGGCCGGCGTCAGCGTCGACTACTACGCCCGTCTCGAGCGGGGCCACCTCGGCGGGGTCTCCCCCGCCGTCCTCGCCGCGATCGCTCGGGCGCTGCGCCTCGACGAGGCCGAGCGGCTGCATCTGCTGGACCTCGCCGACACGGCCGCCGTTCCGGAACGCACGCTGCGCTCGCGCAGGCAGCCGAGCGTGACGATCCGGCCCAGCGTCCGCGCGCTGCTCGCGGGCATGACCGCCATCCCCGCCTATGTGCGCAACGCGCGGATGGACATCCTCGCCGCCAACGATCTGTGCCGTGCCCTGTACGACGGCATTCTCGATGGCCAGCGACCATCGGTGAACCTCGCCCGGTTCGTGTTCCTCGACGGCCGCGCCCAGGGTTTCTTCCTCGACTGGGACGAGGTGGCCGACGGCACCGTCGGCTCCCTGCGGGCGGAGGCCGGCCGCAACCCGCTGGACAAGGCGCTCACCGATCTCATCGGAGAGTTGAGCGCGCGAAGCGACCCCTTCGCCACCAAGTGGGCCCAGCACAACGTCCGGCTGCACCGCACCGCCACCAAACGGCTGCACAACAGCGTTGTCGGCGACATCGAGCTCACCGGCGAGGCCCTGGATCTCGCCGGTGACGGCCTCACGCTGATCGCATACACCGCGGACTCAGGCAGCGCGGCCGAAGACAAGCTCGCCCTGCTCGCCAGTTGGCGCCCCGCCCCGTCTCCTCGCGCCCTCGACGGATCCAGCCGCGAGGGATCGTCCGCCTGAGACGCCCGCGGACGCTGCCCATCGACCCCGAAAGCTGATGGACCGGTGCTCGCCAGCACCGCACTGCGGCGGCGCCGGGGGAATTCCGGCGGGCGGCATACCGAACAGACGGGGGCGCATCACCATGTCGAATCAGTCCTGCTTTCCGCAGCAGCACTGGTCCGCCGAGGCGGCGGGCATCGCCTCGCTGCAGGCCACCATTCAGGGCCGGCGGGCCGCCAACCAGGCGACCGTGTTCGGCATCATCGGATTGTTCGTCGCACCGCCGTTCGTATTCGGACCGATCTCCCTCGTCAAGGCCAGGGCCGCGAACCAGCTGGGGGTGAGTGCGATAACCGGCCGGGTGTTGGGCTGGATCGACATCGCCTTCTGCGCCATCGGCATCGCAGTGGTCGCCTTCCTGCTGGTGGGGTTCGCCTCGTTCTCCTCCTCGTCCTGACGGCACCGGTCCGGCGAGGATCTCCCGACCCAGAGGCCGCCGCGGGCACCAGGGGGACGGCGGCCAACCCGGTCGGGCCTTCGCGTCCCTCCGATCCTCGAACCGGGCCGTCGGACGTCGGTGGCCCCGTTGCTGCCGGCCAGGTCACCCAGCTGGCGCGCGCTCGGCGCGGGGTGCCCTGCCGGCTCGAGCGGTCGACGGCGTTGTTGGACGCCGTGCCCGAGGTGATGCGGCGCACCGCCGAGATCCCCGGCGTCATCCAGTTCGACGCGACGCTGCAGGCCGAGGCGCCCGAGCTTGGCCATGCGGCCCACGACTTCGTGCCCGAACGGGAGCGCGAATTCCTCGCGGCGGTGCGGGAGGCGTTGGAACTCGAGCAGGGCCGAGGGCGGCTCCGCGACGGCCTCGACCTCGACGTCGTCCCCCGGCTCATCACCTCCCAGATAGAAGGGGTTCAGCTCGCGTGGCTCGCCAACCGGTCGGTCGACATGGCCGGCGTCGTGCAGGCGCTGATGGACCTCCTCCGACGGGCGGGGACCGCGGACTAGGCTTCCGACAGGAGGTGCCATGAGTAACCTCGAGGCGAGATCCGACATCGTCGACTGCGTCGTGCCGCCCGACCACGACCCCGCCCACGTCCAGCGGATCGAGCCGAGGGACGTGGCGCTCGGTGGCGACGACGCCCTCCGGGTGCGCCGGACGCTGCCCTCGTTGCGTCGCTCGTTCGTCGGCGCGTGGTGCTTCGCCGACCACTACGGCCCCGAGACCGGCCGTTGCATGGATGTGCCACCCCATCCGCACACGGGCCTGCAGACGGTGAGCTGGCTGTTCGAGGGCGAGATCGAGCACCGCGACTCGGGCGGCGTCCACGAGTTGGTGCGTCCTGGCGAGGTGAACCTCATGACCTCCGGCTACGGCATCGCCCATTCGGAGGTCTCGACACCGAACCGGCCGGTGCTGCACGGCGTCCAGTTATGGGTCGTGCTGCCGGAGCACAGCAAGGATCTGGTTCGCGAGTTCCAGCACCATGTTCCGGACATCTACAGCACCGAGGGCGTGCGCGCCCGGGTGCTGATCGGCCACCTGGGCGGCGTGCGCTCCCCCGTGCACACCGAGACGCCGCTGCTCGGAGCCGAGGTCGTGCTCGACGCGGGTGTCACCTGGGAGTTGGCGGTCGACCCCGGGTTCGAGCACGGCGTCCTCGTCGACACCGGCGTGGTCGACGTCGACGGCGTGCGGCTCGACCGAGCGGTGATGGGCGTACGTGACGCCGGCCTTGACCATCTGCGGCTCACGAATCCCACCGACGCGCCCGCGCGGGTCATGCTGCTCGGCGGCACGCCGTTCGACGAGGGCATCGTCATGTGGTGGAACTTCATCGGGCGCAGTCACGATGACATCGTCCGGCTCCGTGAGGAGTGGAACGAGGCACCCGACGACCGCTTCGGCCGGGTTGCCGGCTATCGCGGCCAGGTCCAGCGGCTCCAGGCTCCCCCACTGCCGCCGCTGACGCTCAAGCCGCGGTTCCGGAGGGGTCGCCGGTAGAGGCGTCCAGGAGACCACCCGATCCGCTCGGGACGGACCCCGCCGCCAGCGCGGGTTCCTCGTCCTCGCTCTCCCCGGCGTCGCCCACGGGCGCCGGCCGTCCCCGGATGGCGCACTAACCGGCACGGTGCAGTGGTGGCCGCCCTCTCGACAGCGGTGGCGTCGCCGCGAAGCGCCCGGCAGCCGCGGGTGTGGACCCGAAAGCGTCCGGACCGCGACGGCCGAACAGGGGCGGGGTCGATCGAGGGACCAAGCCGGGTGAGCGATCCGAGGCGGATGGACGACTGTCGATCGAATACCTTCCCGGCAAAGTGGCCGTTCACGGGTGGGAGGACCCCCCGTCTCCTAAACTGAAGTTACGGTTGCGCAACCGCCACAATTTGGCCAGGAATCCGACGTAGAGCTGACGAAGCTTCGCCGTTACTGACGCTGGCGGAAGACCTTCCAGGTCGCCCACCGCCTCCTGCGCGCGCAGCGCCATCCGCTCACGACATCAGTCTTGTCCTTGTCGGCGTCGATCCCTGGGGTGGTGGTCACCGCCCGGGTCCCGGGTGGTCGCGATCTTCCGGCACCCGACACATCGCACAGCCGACAGTTCGCACCGATCATTCGGGACGGTACCTCCACCACGGCGATGGGCCGGCGTCAGCTCGGACGAGGAGTTCGCTCCCCGACAGCCACTGAGCCGCGCTCCCTGTGTCAGGCGGACTCCTCTTTGGGGAGTTTCGCATCGGGTGATCTCTGGAGGGAGAGAACGATGAGAATCACCAAGAGACTAGTGGTCCTGCTGGTCGCGCTCGGCGCGGCCCTGGCCCTGTCGATCAGTCCCGCGAGCGCCAAGTACGGCGGAGGAGGAGGCGGTGGAGGTGGAGGTGCGCCGGGCGAGACGACGGTCTCGAACAACCTGTCGGTACCGGCCGTCTTCGTCGGGTCCGTCGGGTTCGGCCTCACCAGCCCGACGCTGCGCATGCCGACCGGACTGCCGAGCACCGGCTGGGAGAACGACCCCACCGGCTACTACTTCGTGCAGGGCGTGAACACGTGGCAGGCCGAGTATGTGGCCCAGGCAACCGACACAGCCACCGGCAAGTGGGGAGACAACCTCTCCGGCGATGCCAAGCTCAAGGTCGGCAGTCCCGTCCGGGTTGAGATGGGCCTCACCTCCGACACCGTGGCGACCCTGCAAGGGTTCACCGTCATCAAGCTCGAAGACTCGAAGCTCGATCGCGAATCGGCGTACGGTACCAAGGCGATCCTGTCCGACACCGCTTACGTGGGCAACCCACTGGTCATGCCTGCGAGGGTGTGGACCAACGGAGCGGTGCTGGTCATCACCGGGCCTTCCGGCGTGACCGCCAGCATGCCTGGCGAGATCAACGCCACCGGCGCAGTCGTGTTCGGATACAACTGGCGGCCCAAGGCTGCCGGCATCTACACGCTGACGTTCACCGTGCCGAGCACGAGCGGTGTGACGATCAGCAACCCGGCCGACATGGTCAAGATCGTCACGGTTCTGGCCAGCGGTGGCGGCGGTGGAGGTCACCGCAAGTGACCCCAGCGAAACGTCGGGCCTCGCGTCCGTCGCTTGACCACCTCGGGACCCCCGCCTCGGCGGGGGTCCCTCCTCGTACAGGATCGAAGGCCTCCGGATCTGCGGGCGGCTGCGGGTGTCGGGGCCGCGGCGCCGTGCCCCCGGCCCCGTCTGCGGATCGGGAGGAGACCAGCGTCCATCACCCCCTACTAAAGTCCCGGGTCGACAACCCTCCGGCGCATTGACATGATCCGATCAAGGGCGTGTCATTGAGGTCATTCCAGGTAACCGATGATGGACCGGCGGCGGCGCCGGAACGGCACCATCGACAGTGACGTTCGAGAACCCGCCCCGCAGCTGTCGACCACCACCAGCACGACTTGCGCCCGCTGGCCCCCCAATCCCTGAGGCGCGAGTCCCACGGTCCTCCCCCGCAGGAGTGACCCATCTCCACCCCCACAGAGCCCCCGTCACGACGGTGGGTGTCGGTGCGCCCCCGACGGCGCGCCGCTCCCTGATGGAGCGACATCCCTGCCCGCCGTGCGCAGACTCACCGCTGAAGCCGCTCGAGGAGGAGCGATGTCAGCCACCTACACCGCAGAACTCGCCTACAGCTACCGACGCGCCGCCGCTGTGCTGGCCGGCGCCTCCATCACCGGCCCGGCTTCGGCCGCTATCGCCGTACTCGCGCAGGTCGACGCCCTGCTCACGGACGCCGCGGCCGCGTACAACCGCCGTCAGTACCAGGAGGCCATCGACGACTACCAGCAGGTCCGCACCCTGTTGTGGAAGCAACTGTTCCCCCTGACGACCCTCGACGAGAAGCTCGCCTGGTCGACCGACCTGCTGACGACGCTGGCCTCCTACTCCGCCGAATGGCTCAACGTGCTTCCGGTCGAGCAGGCCACCGCCGGCGTGCGTCCCCGGGAGCTCGCCGCGGTCGATGCGCCGGTGGTCGGCCTGCTCAGTGGTGCCACGGACGCGAAGGCGACCGCGGCGGTGGCCGACCTCCAGGTGTCGCAGACGCTCCAGCTACTCGGCAACGCCGCCTCGGCCAAGTTCTTCGCCGACCGCGCCGCCAGCGAGGCCCCCGATCTGATCGGCAAGCTCACCGCCTCTCCCCCGGCGGTACCCGCCCAACCCGCACCGCCCGGGGCGACACCGGCGCAGCCCGGGCCGCCGGTTCCGGCCCCGCACATCCCTCCGCTCGGGCTGCCCCACACCATTCCCGGTGGCGGGTTGCCCACGCACATTCCGGCCCAACCGTTCGCTCTGATGGCGACGAGCCCGGCGGTGACGGCGTCCGGACTCCTGGCGAACGCCCCGACCCGGGTCCTCACCACACCCATCGACGTGACCGTTCCCGTGGTCGTGCCCCCGGCCCTGACCGTGGCCCAGCGCTCGTACGTGTTCGAGTCGGCCGGTGCACCGCAGACCCTCACCTGGGCCGAGGGACAGGCGCTCTCGTCCGACCAGGTGCGGGGAGCGCTCTACACCGCGCACAAGGTGGCCACGGCGCTGCCCGACGTGCTCATCCGGCCGCAGACGCCCGCCGACGTGGCGATGTCGCTCCCGCACGCCTGGTATTACGAGACGACGCTGGGACTGGCCCAGTGCTACCACGCGATGGGGCTGTACGGCGAGGCCGAGACCTGGTATCTCAGGGCGGCCGGCTACCAGTACCTCAACGCCACCATCGAGGCCCCGTTCGTCTGGTCGCACCTCGCCCAGCTCTACCTCGACTGGGGCGACTCGTACTTCCGCGACGGCGACGCGCAGACCGCGCTGCCCATTTACGAGAACGTGCTCGGAGCGGGCAACACGGTGCCCACCTCGCAGCTGTACACGATCGCCGGGCTGGCGCCGGCCGCGAACGCCGCGAAGACCCTCATCGGATCCATCGCGCATCCCGGCGCCGTCGACGTCAGCCCCGCCATCGCGTCGGTGGTCCTCGAGGTCGAGGCGCAACTCGCGAAGATCGCCGGGGGCCTCGACTTCTGGGGCTACTGGGGGCAGAACGTCCCGATCTGGACCTTCGACTACCTCCAGTCGGTGGCCGTGAACTTCTGCCAGCTCGCGATCGGAGCCGAACGCGACGCGATGAACTTCTGGGACAGGGCGGACTCCGGCAGCCTCACCCGACTCCAGCTCACCCAGAACATCGGCCTGTCCCAGGCCGAACTCAGTGCGGCCAACCAGCAGGTGACCGCGGCGAGCGCCGAGGCGCAGGCCTACCAGCTCGCGCAACAGGTGGCCCAGCTGCGGGCGAGCGACGCCACCGCGAACGCCACCGAGTACGCGTCCAAGTCGGGTGAGTGGACCATCCACCAGGCGCTGCAGACGCAGTTGAGCGGGGGCGAGGACGGCGACGCAAGCCAACTCAACCAACTGGCCGACCAGATGATGAGCGGCTCGTACTCCATCTCCGGTGACCAGGGGACGCTGGCCGCCGCCGAATCCCTCACCTCGGCACGGCTGCAGAACCAGTACCAGATCGACACACTCAACCGGCAGGCCTCCGAGCTGAACGCCGCCGCCACCCAGGCGGCCGCCGAGGTGACCGCGGCCAACGCCCGGGTGACCGCCGCGCAGGCGAGCGCCGACGCCGCGGCCGTGCGGGTGCAGGCGTCCCAGCAACTGCTGCAGGCCTTCGACCAGCAGCGGTTCACCCCCGACGTGTGGAACGCGCTCGGCGACCGGATGAACGACCTGTCCCAGCGCTACCTCATGTGGGCCCTCGGCATCGCCAAGCGGATGCAGAGCGCCTACAACTTCGAGAATGACGTCGACCTGCAGGTGATCCGCCCCGACTACACCTCCAGCGAGGTGCACGGCATGCTCGCGGCCGACACCCTGATGGCCGACATCCAGTCGTTCACCTACGACCTGATCACCTCGACCGCTCCCAAGCGGCAGCCGCTCAAGCAGACGATCTCCTTGTCCGAGCGCTATCCCTACCTGTTCGAGACCCAGCTCCGGACCACGGGCACGATGGACTTCCAGACCGACCTCGACGACTTCGACTCCGTCTACCCGGGCACCTACGCGCGGCGGATCGAGCACGTCGAGGTCGCC
>JAJXWF010000176.1 GCA_021781735.1 Actinomycetes bacterium | reverse complement strand
CAGGCGGCCCGGTGGTGGTGATGCGCCGGGGTGTCGTTGAGGATGCTCCGCCCGGCTGCGACCAGGTAGACGTAGCCACCCGGGCTGCGCCAGACCAGGACACCGGGCACTACCTGGTACACCACCCAGCCGCCGTGAGTCTTCGCCCGGTGGGCTCTCCGGGACAACGGCGACAGGTTGTCAAGTCGTGTCTGGCCCGGAGGGCCTCCGGGCTGGTAGGCGCTCGTGTGGTCGAGGTCACAGCCCCGGGTCGAGCTGCGGGTGGATCCCGGGAAGGTGTCGTAGGGCTCGCGGCAGCGGATCGCCCGCCGCATGGGGCCAGGAATCTCGTACGAATCGACGGGGGCCAGCCGGTCGACATCGAGTACCGGCCGCACGGTGATGCGGCGGTCGCCGAGCAGGTCGCCCAGCCAGTCGAGCAGTGCCGGACCGCTCCGCTCGACGCGGGCCACCGCGTGCCCCTCGCCGATCGAGGCCCGTCGACAGCCTCGTACCCGGCGCCGTAGGGCACGCTCAGGTGCACCATCAGGTCGGCCCGTGGCAGCAACCGCTCGGGATCGACCGTGACCCGCCCGCACAGGTGGCCCGCCTGACCGGCCGCCGGGCAGGGGCCCCAGGACTCGCTGAGGTCGGCCGGCAGCTCGTCGACGAGGGACGCCTGCAGCAGTTGAAGCGCCCTCGCCGGATGGGCCATCACAGCCAGGGCCGAGGCCCGCCGCTCGTCGAGCCCACGGGCGTCTCCGCCCTGTGCCAGGATCCGCGCGAGCCGGCGCACCTGCTGTTCGAGCGCGTCCGCATCAGCGGCATCGAGCACCGCCGACACCCCCGCCACGGTGGTGGCGCGGTCATCGGGACGCTGTCGCACCCACACTCCCCGGTGGGCCCGGTCACCGCGCCGTGACGACGCGGCGTCGGCGGGCGGGGTGAGGCGAGCCACGAGCCCGTCGGTGAGGCGGAGCAGGCGTGATACGGGCAGGTGCCCGGCCACCTCCGCGAGTTGCTCGTCGAGGTGTGCGGCGGCGTCCCTGGGGAGCAGCGCGGCCTTCATGGTCACTCGGGCCGCCACCCAGGTGGGCAGTTGGGCATCCATCACCCGGCGCCACAACCTGCGGAAGCGATGCCTCAGGTCGAGGGCCTGGTGGATGCGCCCATCGACGCCCTCGACACCCTCGTTCCACAGCGCCGCGATCTCCGGCGCTGCGAACTCGGACATCTCGGGCGTGCCGTCGGCGCCACCGGGAACCATCCGATCCCCGTGCAGCACCCGAGCGGCGGACGCGGTGAGGCCCGCTTCGACGTGTCCGGTGACGTCGGCGTGATGGGCGAGCAGCGCCAGCTCACGCGCCTGCCACCACCGCTGCCAGCGGCGAACCTCGCCGAGTTGGGCCAGCGTCGCCGCCCCATCGAGATCGTCAACATCACTCGGATCGAACACGATCAGCCCCCGGTTAGAATACGTTCGTATGTTCGATTATATCGCCACCGTGGTCCAGGCAGTGCTGATTCACTGGGATATTCACCCGAATTCTTCGGCCACTCAGGTGTTCCGACGTGGTGGCACCCGGGGCGGCGGGCACCGTATCCGTCTCTCCGGGCGGCCGGTGCCATCGTCAGGAATGTCGTCGAAGCGTGATCGCCAGCACCGTGTCGACGGGGTCGGGCAGGGGATAGGTGTGGCCGGCCTCGGGGCCGAACGGGACGAGGGTCAGTCCGGGACTGCCCTCGCTGATCCAGCCGTCGGCGATCCGCAGGTCCGATCCGTCGGCCACCAGGCGAATGCCCTCGATGTCATCCCGGTCGAAGGCGACGAGCGCGAGCGGTCCGACCTGGCCCTCGAGCACGTGGGCGTACACGACCTCACGGTCGCCGTCGTCGACCCGCCGCGTGTACCTGCCCCATTCGGGCTTCGGCAGGTCGCTGGGTCCTGCACCGTAGACGCTCTCTCCGTTGTCGGAGAGCCAGCCACCCACCGCCGACAGGATGTCGAGGGACGGCTGCGGGATGCGTCCCCGGGCGTCCGGGCCGACGTTCAGCAGCAGGTTGCCGCCCTTCGAGACGCACTCCACCAGCTTGCGGACGATGAGCTCGGCCGGCTTCCACGCCGTGTCGAACGCGTTGTAGCCCCAGTTGTTGTTCAGGGTGATGCACGCCTCCCAGGGCACCGGCTCACCCGACGGCGTCCGGATGCCCTCGGTCGGGATGATCTGCTCCGGTGAGGCGAAGTCGCCGCTGAACGGCGTCGGATGGTCGGTGACGATGCTGCCCTTGTCGGTGCCGCTCGCCTCGAGCCGGTTGTCGATGAGCACGCCCGGCTGCAGGTCGCGGACCATCTCGAACAGCTCCCGCGCCCGCCAGGCGTCAGCGCGCATGGCGCCGTAGGAGAAGTCGAACCACAGCAGATCGAGCGTGCCGTAGTTCGTGCACAACTCGCGCACCTGCCCGTGCAGGTACTCGAGGTAGCGATCGAAGATCTGGTCGCGGCCCCTTACCGCGGGATCGTCGCGCGAGGGATGGTACGGGTCGCCGGACGCTGGGTAGTCCGGGTGGTGCCAGTCCACCAGCGAGTAGTACAGCCCCACCCGGATGCCGCGGGTACGAAAGGCGTCCAGGAACTCGGCGACCACGTCGCGGCCGAAGCCGGTGTGCGTGGTCGAGTAGTCGGTGAGTTGCGAGTCGAACAGGCAGAACCCGTCGTGATGTTTCGCCGTGAGGACCGCGTACTTCATCCCCGCAGCGACCGCAGCGTCGGCCCATACCCCAGGGTCGAAGGAGTCGGGGCGGAACGCGTCCACGTGGCGCTGGTAGTCCTCGATGCCGATGCGTTCGACCGACTGCACCCATTCGCCGCGCGCGGGCACCGCGTAGGCACCCCAGTGGATGAACATGCCGAACCGGTCGCGGCGGAACCATGCGGAGCGGGCGAAACGTTCGTGCACGGGGCCTCCTCGGCGCTCATCAGCGGAGGTTACCGCCGGGCCCCCGGAGCGACAAGGGGCCGCGGTCCGCCGTTCGGTGCCGAGCGTACGCACCCCCGGCGATTGTCGGCCGACTACGGTGGGCAGTGTGCAGCCGAGCACCCGGCATGCTCGTCCCGCGTCAGCGGACGGTCGAGCCACCGGGGGCGTGGACAGCACACCATGTGGTATCCGTTCCGCCGATCACCGAGGTGGTAAGCATGGCCAGAGGCGACGCGCTCGTCCTGTTCGGGGCGACAGGCGATCTTGCCCGCAAGAAGCTCATTCCGGCGCTCTACCAACTCGAGCGACGGGGTCGGCTCGACCTCCCCGTCGTCGGCGTGGCCCTGTCGGATCTGGACGATGACGGCTTCCGCGCCTACGTGCGGGGCGTCGCGGAGACGACCGTCGACCGGCCCGAAGATGACGTGTTGGACAGGTTGGGGGCCCGGCTCGCGCTGGTCGCCGGGAACTACGCCGACGCCTCCACCTTCGAGGCCCTCGCGGCGCGGCTGCGGTCGTCCGGCGTCAAGCGGCCGGTGTTCTATCTGGCGATTCCTCCGTCGATGTTTCCCCCGGTGGTGGAGGGACTGGCGCGGGTGGGGCTCACCGAGGCCGGCCGGGTCGTGGTCGAGAAGCCGTTCGGACGCGACCTCGCGTCCGCGGTGCAATTGAACGAGGTGCTGCACGCGAACTTCGGCGAGCGCGCCATCTTCCGGATCGACCACTACCTGGGCAAGGAACCGGTCGAGGACCTGCTGGTGTTCCGATTCGCCAACGCGTTCCTCGACCCGATCTGGAACCGCAACTACGTCTCCAGCGTCCAGATCACCATGGCCGAGGCCTTCGGCGTCGAGGGCCGGGGCAGCTTCTACGACGGGGTCGGGACGATCCGCGACGTGCTCCAGAACCACCTGCTCCAGGTGGTGTCCATCCTGGCGATGGAGCCCCCTGTGAGTTCCGACGCCGACGCGTTGCGCGACGAGAAGGTGAAGGTCCTGCGGGCGATGCGGCCGTTGGACTGCTCGTCGATGATCAGGGGCCAGTACAGCGGCTACCGCGACGAGCCCGGCGTGGCGGCGGGGTCGGAGACCGAGACCTTCGTCGCCGCCCGGCTGGAGATCGACTCCTGGCGATGGTCGGGGACGCCGTTCTTCGTGCGGGCGGGGAAGGGGCTTGCCACCACCGCCCTGGAGGCGGTCGTCGAACTCAAGGAGCCACCGCGGATGCTGTTCGCCGGTGCCGGTATCCCGGCCCCGCACGCGAACCTGCTGCGGTTCCGGCTCGGTCCGCGGTCCGGGGTGCGGCTGAGTGTGCAGGCCAAGCGGCCCGGGCAGGGCCTCACGGCCGAGACCGTCGATCTGGACGTGGACTTCGACACGGCGCTGGGCCACGTCCAGGAGGCGTACGAACGTCTCCTGGACGACGCGCTCGAGGGGAACCCGACCCGATTCGCCCGCGAGGACGGCGTCGAGGCCGCATGGCGCGTCGTCCAACCGGCTCTCGAGGATCCGGGGGACGTGCACACCTACCCGCGGGGCAGTTGGGGCCCGGCCGAGGCCGACGGCATTCTCGCCGGACACCACTGGCACGCCCCCGGCACCGAGGACTGAGGCTCTGGCGAACGGTCACGTCGCCTCGCGCTGCCCGGGAATCATCCACGGCGCCACGCGGTGTCCCCAGCGCCAGTCCGTTCGGCATCCTCGATCACAGGCGCAGACCATGACCGACATCGTTCAGAACGCGTCCACCGTGGCCCCTGGAACGCTGCAGGCCGGCGTGAAACGGGTGCGCGCATACAGCCCGAACTGGTCGTCGATGCCGTGGCCGGGGTTCGACACGTGGCTGGAGGAGGACGAGGTGGTGTGCACCCGTCCCCGCAGCCCCTACAAGGGCACCGCGTCGTACGGGAATGTCCCGGTCCGCGGGACGCGGATCCCCGACGCCGCCTGGGGCTATGCCACGCCCCTGCCGGAGGCGGCGGCGCTGGCCGGGCCGGTCGCCTTCCGGCCCGAGAAGAACGCCGACCTGGAGGTCTCCGTCGACGGGGAGCGGATCGGCCGCCCGTAGCATCGGCCGCGACCCGGTGGGGAATGGGCGAACCCCGGACCTGGTTGGTGGGAGGGGTGGTGATCTCCCCACGGAGTTCGACCCGACGCACCATATCGACCGTCACGCGAAGGAGTCCACGTCATGAAACTGGCCATCATCGGAGGAACCGGATTCACCGGCACGAACATCGCACGGGAGGCGCTGAGGCGCGGGTGGCGGGTCGGTTCGCTCTCGCGCCACGCACCCGAGACGCCGATCCCGGGCGTCGAGTACGTCACCGGCTCCTACGCCGACGCATCCACCGTGTCGAGCTTCGCCGCGGGCTCGGACGCGCTGATCGTGGCCGTGCACGCGACCACCGACGACGGGACGAGCGTCCTCATGCCTCACATGCCGACGATCGTGGCCGCCGCCGAGGCCGCCGGCGCGCGCCTGGGGGTTGTCGGCGGCGCCGGCAGCTCTTTCGTCGCCGAGGGCGGACCCCGGCTGGTCGACACCCCGGCGTTCCAGGAGCAGTGGAAGCCCGAGGCGCTGACCCACGCCGACATCCTCACCTGGCTGCAGGAGCGCTACCCGGCAGGTGGGACCGCTCTGCGATGGTTCTACGTGAGTCCCGCGGCCCTGTACGGCAGCTATGCGCCCGGCGAGGCGACGGGCACCTACCGCACCGGCGGTGACGTGC
>JAJXWF010000175.1 GCA_021781735.1 Actinomycetes bacterium | reverse complement strand
CGAGCCGCAGCGAGCCACTCGAACGGGTGGCCGTGACGATGTCGATGATGTAGTCCCTGACCGCCGGGGCCACGTGGATGCGACGGGTGGTCGCGATCAGCCGGTTGACGCTGGCGGCGTCGGTCACGGGCTCGAGGGAATCGAGCGGGTTGGCCGCGCCGTGCGCGTCGAGCATGGTGAGCTCGGAGATCCGCGCGGGGTAGCCCATGGTGATCCGCGCCATGAACCGGTCGCGCTGGGCCTCGGGCAGCGGGTAGGTGCCCTCCATCTCGATGGGGTTCTGGGTGGCGACGACCATGAACGGGGCGTCGAGGTGATGGGTGATGCCGTCGACCGAGACGGTGCGTTCGGCCATCGCCTCGAGCAGCGCCGACTGGGTCTTCGGGGAGGCCCGGTTGATCTCGTCGCCGACGACGATGTTGGCGAAGACGCCGCCGGGCTTGAACTCGAACTCGCGCGTCTCCTGGTTGAAGACGCTCGTCCCGGTGATGTCACCGGGCAGCAGGTCGGGCGTGAACTGGATACGGCGCACGGAGCAATCGATGGCCTTGGCCAGGGACTTGGCCAGCATCGTCTTCCCGACGCCGGGCACGTCCTCGAGCAGCAGATGGCCCTCCGCGAGCAGGGTGGCCAGCGCGACGTCGATCTGGTCGTCCTTGCCGGCGATGACGCTCGCGATCGCCTCGTGTACCCGGTTGACGACCGTGCTCAAGTGTTCGCGCTCGGCCTGCTGAATGCTCACGTGACTCCTCCGGATGCTGGCGCGGCGTGGCCCGCCGAGGACCGGGGAGGCGCGCGTCGTCGCGCGTCCCACCTCGTTCCACACGATACCCGGCGGCGCGTGGATAGCTGGTGGGGCGAATAGTGCCCCAGTGGAGCATCGTGGAGTATGGTGGTGCGAAATGGAGGGAAGCGGCACACTCATGGAGCGGAAGGGGTGCCTGGATGTTTCTCGGTACCCACCACCCGAAGCTCGATGACAAGGGACGTTTCTTCCTTCCGGCCAAGTTCCGCGATGCCCTCGATGGCGGCTTCGTCATGACCAAGAACTTCGATCACTGCCTGGCGATCTACACCCGGGAGGACTTCCTCAGCATGGTGACGTCGGTGAGCAAGGCCCAGGACAGTGTCAAGCGGGTCCGCCAGTACCAGCGCCAGTTCGGCGGGTCGGCGACCGAGGGAGTCGCCGACAAGCAGGGGCGGGTCACGATCCCTCAGCAACTGCGCGAATACGCCGCCCTCGACCGCGACATCGTGGTCGTCGGGGCGGTCAGCCGGATCGAGGTGTGGGACGCCGCGACGTGGGCGGCCTACGACGCCGAACAGGAAGAGAACTTCGCCGACATGGACGCCGAGATCTTCCCGGCCACCTGACCGGGCGAACCGGATTGTGCCGCGAGGCTTCGGTCCGGAACCCGCCACCCTGGTGCACCTTCCCCGGTGCCAGGTGGGCGACACAGGTTCCGGGTCGAAACCCCGAAGCACAATCCACCGGCCCCTGCCGGAGGAGCGCCGCTCCACCAGGGGAACGACAGCTTGCCGATGCGAATGACGTGGGGTCGACATGGAGATGGCGCAGCCGCCCGGGCACACCGGAGCCGCCCCCGTCGATCCGTTGCCCGGGAGCTCCGACGACGCCGCCCGGCGCCACATCCCGGTGATGCGGGACCGGATCGTTTCGGTTCTCGCCGAACCCCTGTCGCGCCCGGGGCTCACGACCTATGTCGACGGCACCCTGGGCATGGGCGGTCACGCGCAGGCGATCCTCAGCGCCCATCCCGGCGCCCGGCTCGTGGGCATCGACCGGGATCCCGAGGCGCTGCGGCTCGCCGCGGCCCGGCTGGCCGGGTTCGGTGACAGGGTCCACCTCGCGCGGGCCGTGTTCGACGAACTGCCCCGGGTGCTCGATCGTCTCGGTATCGCGCAGGTGGACGCGATCCTGCTCGACCTCGGCCTGTCGTCGCTCCAGATCGATGAGACCGGACGCGGCTTCTCCTATATGAGCGACTCCCCGCTGGACATGCGGATGGACCCGGATCAGCCGCTCACCGCGGCGCAGATCCTCAACGAGCGTCCGGCGTCCGAGCTGACCCGGATCTTCCGCACCTACGGCGAGGAGCCGTTCGCCCAACGGATCGCCGGGCGGATCGTGGCCGCCCGCGGCGAAGAGCCCTTCGTGAACGCCGCGCGCCTGGTCGAGGTGATCTCGGCGGCGATCCCGATGGCGGCCCGCAAGGGCCGGGGGCACCCCGCCAAGCGGGTGTTCCAGGCGCTGCGGATCGAGGTGAACGGCGAACTGGACGCCCTGCGGCGCGCCCTGCCCGCCGCGCTCGACGCGCTGTCGGTCGGCGGTCGGCTCGCGGTGCTCGCCTACCACTCTCTGGAGGACCGGATGGTGAAGCAGCTGTTCGCCGCCGCATCGAGCGACACGGCACCGGCGGGCCTGCCCGTCGTCCCGGAGTCCATGAGGGCCCGGTTCCGGCTGGTCACCCGGGGTGCCGAGAGACCCGAGGCCGACGAGGTGTCGGTCAACCCACGATCCGCGTCCGCGCGGCTCCGTGTCATCGAACGAGTGAGGGAGGCAGCATGAGCGCACTGTTGGCGCCGGTTGAGTCACCGACACAGGCCCAAGGCGATCGGCTGCGGTCGCTGCCGGCAGCCCCGCCGAGGCTGGCGCGGCTGCCGTTCCTCATCGTGCTGGCGGTGATCGTGGCCATGGGTATGGCCGGGGTGCTGGTGCTGTCGGTGAACCTGCAGCAGCGCGCCGACATGCTCAGCTCGCTGCGGGCCCAGGACTCCGATCTGGGCTACCAGGAGGCCAGCCTCCAGGCGCGGGTCGACGAGGCGTCGTCGGTCACGTCGCTGAGCCAGCAGGCCTACCGGCTGGGCATGCGCCCCGATCCCGCGCCGGCGTTCATCAACCTCGACACCGGTGCCATCACCGGAACCCCCTCCGTGGTGACCGGCGGGGAGATGCCGGCCCAGGATCCCGGTCCCGTCACGCGTGAGGCGGTGACCGACCTCGCGGGCAACTCGACGCCGACCGCGTCGTCCCAGCCGACGGCCGCGGCGACCACCGCGACCAAACCGACGGCCTCGGCGACCACCGCGACCAAGCCGACGGCCGCGGCGACCACCGCGTCCAAGCCGACGGCCGCGGCGACCACCGCGACCAAGCCGTCGACCAAGCCGTCGACCAAGCCGTCGGCGTCGTCCACCGCCTCCACCGGAGGTCACTGATGGCTGGGCGCAACGATCCGCACGAGTCCGGTTCCCAGCGTCACCGGACGCGGGCGGCCTCGACAGGCGCGTCGTCAGGTAGGACGTCGTCGAGCCGCCCCCGCACCGGGTCCTCGACCCGCTCCCGCGGTGCGGGCACGGGAACCCGGCCGACCCGGCGTCCGGCCCCCCGGAGCCGGCGGTCACGGCACCGCTTCCCGGTCGGCAACTCCGGACGCCGGCTCCGGATCCTCGTCGGACTGGTCACCATGGCCCTCGTGCTGCTGCTCGGCCGGGCCTTCCAGCTGCAGGCGCTCGACTCCCAGTCGTACGCCGCCGCAGCGGCCCGGCAGATGACCCGCACCCAGGAACTCCAGCCGGTGCGCGGCGAGATCCTCGACCGCAACGGGAAGGTGCTCGCGATGAGCGAGCCGGCGGTCAGGGTGATCGCCGACCCGTCGATCATCGCGACGAACGGCATCGACCCCCGGCTCACGCTGACGGCCTCCGAGCAGGCCGCCGCAAACGCCGCACCGCAGGCGATCGCGACGATCCTCGCGAAGTACCTCGGGGGCTCGCCCAGCGACTACATCAAGTACCTCACCGCCAAGCAGGCGAACTCGAATGCGTGGAGCATGTACCAGGTGGTGAAGGCGCAGGTGCCGGCCTGGACCTACGTGCAGCTGACCAAGGCGCTGGCGGCCGGCGGCGAGGCGGACGGCCACAAGGTCGGCGCGTGGTACGGCATCTACAAGGAGGACGACCCGATCAGGGTCTACCCGTCGGGGCCGGTGGCCTCGAACATCGTCGGCTTCATGCGCGCCAACGGCAAGCCGGGAGGCGGACTCGAGTACACCTTGAACAGTTCGCTGGCGGGCGTCCCCGGCCGGGAGAGCTACGAGGTCGCCGCCTACGGCCGGATCCCCCTGGGCAACTCCACGCTCACCCCCGCCGTCAACGGCACGAGCTACACCCTCACCATCGACAGCGAGATGCAGTTGCTGGCCCAGAACGCCATCTCGTCGCAGGTCAAGGCCACGGGCTCCAACAGCGGCACGGCGATCGTCATGAACGTCAAGACCGGCGAGGTGCTGGCCATGGCCACCAGTCCGGGATACGACCCGAACAACATCACCGCGGCCACTCTGGGCGACCTCGGCGACCTGGCCGTCACCACCCCCTACGAACCCGGATCGGTCGAGAAGGTGCTGACCATGGCGACCCTCGCCGACCAGGGCCTGGTCACCGCCAACACCCACGTCGTGGTGCCCTCGCGGATCGCGAGCGGCGGGGGCTACATCCACGACGTGTTCGCGCACGGGACGATGTACATGACGGCCCGCGGCATCGTGGCGGAGTCCTCGAACATCGGCATGACCGAACTGTCGCGCACCATGAGCAAGCAGTCGTTCATCGACCACCTCCAGTCGTTCGGGCTCGGCCAGCCGACCGGCATCGGCCTGCCGGGCGAATCGGGCGGGTCGCTGCCGAGCGCTAACATGCCCGACTACACCCGTGACCAGATCTCGTTCGGACAGGGCCTGTCGGTGACTGCCATCCAGATGGCCTCGGCGGTCGCCGCGGTCGCCAACGGAGGCGTCTACAACCCCCCGACGATCATCAAGTCGGCCGTCGACGGGAAGGGGAATCCGGTGGCGCTGCCGCAGCGCCAGCCGCACCGCGTGGTCTCGGCGGCCGCGGCCTCCCAGGTTCTTGACATGATGGAGGCCGTGATCACCCAGATCGGCGGAGGCACCCGCGAGATCCCGAACTACCGCATGCTCGGCAAGTCGGGCACCGCGGAGATCGCCAGCGACGGTGCCAAGAACGGCTACACGGCCAGCTTCGTGGGGGTCGCGCCGGCCGAGAACCCGCAGATCCTCGTCTACGTGGTCCTCCAACACCCCATCCACGGCACCGAGGGTGGCGTCATCGCGGTCCCGGTGGTGCAGCAGCTCATGCAGCTGGCGCTGCCCCGCTACGGTGTGCCCCCGTCGACCACGCCGCCCCGCAAAGAACAGCTCTTCTACAAGTGAGCTGTGAGCGACTCCGCGACCATGACTGCCGACCCCACGCCGCCCGGCCCCGCCCCGTTGCGACCCCGGGCCACCCGACCCGTCAGCCTCGCCGAGGCGTGCGCCGGTCTCGGAGCGACCCTCCCAGTCGGTGACGTCGAGATCACCGGCGTCAGTCTCGACTCCCGGACGATCGCTCCCGGCGAGTTGTACGTCGCCCTGCCGGGTTCGCACGCCCACGGTGCCGCCTTCGCGGCGGCGGCCGCCGGGCGGGGTGCCCGGGCGGCCCTCACCGATCCGGCCGGACGCGACGCGTGCGTGGCCGCCGGACTGGCGACCGTGGTCGTCGACGATCCCCGCGTGGCCATGGCGACGGTCTCGGCCAGAGTCTTCCCGACCGACCGGCTGACCCTGCTCGGCATCACCGGCACCAACGGCAAGACCACCACCTCCTACCTTGTCGAGGCCGCCCTGCGCGCC
>JAJXWF010000174.1 GCA_021781735.1 Actinomycetes bacterium | reverse complement strand
GGGACGCTGCGGATCGTCCCGCTCGGCGGTCTCGGTGACGTGGGCCGCAACATGGCGAGCTTCGAGATCGAGGGCGAGTTGCTGCTCGTCGACTGCGGTGTGCTGTTCCCCGAGGACGACCACCCGGGCGTTGATCTGATCCTGCCCGGATTCGACCACATCGCCGATCGTCTCGACCTCGTGCGTGCCCTCGTGCTCACCCACGGTCACGAGGACCACATCGGAGCGGTTCCCTACCTGCTGCGGCAGCGTCCCGACATCCCCATCTACGGGTCGCGTCTGGCGCTCGCTCTTGTCGAGGCGAAGTTGCGCGAGCACCGCATCCGCAACCCCGACCTGCGGGTCGTCCGCGAGGGCGACCGGGTGACCACCGGTCCGTTCGATCTCGAATTCCTGGCGGTCAACCACTCGATCCCCGACGCCATGGCGGTGGCCATTCGCACCGGTGCCGGCACCGTGCTGCACACCGGCGACTTCAAGATGGACCAGCTGCCGCTCGACGGCAGGATCACCGACCTGCGCGGCTTCGGCCGACTCGGCGCGGAAGGCGTCGACCTGTTCATGGTCGACTCCACCAACGCCGAGGTGCCCGGCTTCACGACATCCGAGCGCGAGATCGAACCGGCGATCCACCGGGTGTTCTCGACCGCGGAGGGGAAACTGGTCGTGGCCTGCTTCGCGTCGCACGTGCACCGGGTGCAGCAGACGCTCGACGCGGCGGTCAAGTACGGGCGCAAGGTCGTCTACGTCGGGCGCAGCATGGTGCGCAACATGGGGGTGGCCCGCGACCTCGGCTTCCTCCGGGTTCCCGCCGACACGCTCATCGAGATCAAGGATCTCGAGCGCTACCGCGACGATCAGGTCGTCATCATCTCGACGGGTTCGCAGGGCGAGCCGCTGTCTGCGCTGGCGCGGATGGCCAACCGGGAGCATCCGACGGTCGCGATCGGGCCGGGGGACACCGTGCTGCTGGCATCGAGCCTGATCCCCGGCAACGAGAATGCCGTCTACCGGGTGATCAACGGGCTCACCCGGCTCGGGGCGAGGGTGGTGCACAAGGGGAACGCGCTCGTGCACGTGTCCGGACACGCCAGCGCCGGCGAACTGCTCACCTGCTACAACGTCGTGCGTCCCCGCAACGTCATGCCGGTTCACGGCGAGATCCGACACCTCATCGCCAACGCCGAGCTGGCCAAGGCCACGGGAATTCCCGCCGATCACGTCGTGGTGGCCGAGGACGGGGCGGTCGTCGACCTGGCCGACGGCAGCGCCCGCATCGTCGGGAAGGTCGACGCGTCGTACATCTTCGTCGACGGGTCGACCGTCGGCGACATCAGCGAGACGTCGCTCACCGACCGCAAGATCCTCGGCGAGGAGGGGTTCATCTCGGTGGTCGCCGTGGTGAACCTCCATTCCCAGATGCTGGTGAGCGGGCCGGACATCCACGCCCGAGGGTTCGTCGAGGACGACGCGATGCTCGAGCCGGTGCGCCGGCTCATCGCCGACGCACTCGAGGAGGCCCTGCGTGACGGCGTCGACGACGTGTTCCGGCTGCAGCAGGTGGTGCGACGCACGGTCGGACGCTGGGTGTCGCAGACCTTCCGCCGTCGCCCGATGATCGTGCCGGTGGTCGTGTCCACCTGACGGGGCCGCCGTTCGGTGGCCCCACTGGGGCCCGCCGACCGGTCACGCCCCGGTTTGGCCTCATCCGGGCCGGGAAGGTACTCTTGAGCGGTTGCCCCGTTCCCGGGGTGTCTGTTCCTGCGGCCCCGGCCGCACCCTGTTCTGACGAGGAGAGCGCCAATGGCCGCCGTGTGTGACATCTGCGCCAAGGGCCCCGGCTTCGGCCACAACGTGCCCTGGTCGAAGAAGAAGACCAACCGCCGCTGGAACCCGAACATCCAGCGGGTTCACGCCACGGTCAACGGTGCCCCGAAGCGACTCAACGTGTGCACCGCCTGCCTCAAGGCCGGCAAGGTCGCCCACTGACCCCACCCGGCGTCACCCGATGACGCCGACGACCATCACAGCGCCGGTTCCCTCGTGGAGCCGGCGCTGCTGCGTGCCCGGAGCGGTGCCGCGATGGCTGCCGGCCCGTCGGGGGTCACTTGTAGCCTGGTGCCCGTGACTCCGCTCGTGCCCGGCCCGTGGCGCACCCGACAGTTCGCCGAACTGAACCGTGACCTCGCCGAGATCGTCGGTGACAAGACGGCCGCGGCCCTCGCGGGCCTGCGCGTCCGCAGCGCGGGTGACCTGCTGCGCCTGGTGCCCCGGCGCTACCTGTCGGGAACAGAGACCAGCGACCTGTCGGAACTCGTCGAGGGCGAAGACGTCGCGATCGTGGCGAAGGTCCACGACACGCGGATGGCGGGTCAGGAACCGCGCCGGCGCCTGGAGGTCGTGCTCACCGACGATCGCACGACGATCACCGCCACCTTCTTCGGGCGCGAACGCTACATCTCGTCGTGGAGCAGGCAGCTCACCCGGGGTGCCCGGGCGATCTTCGTCGGGCGGGTCGGCAGTTTCAGCGGGCACCTGCAACTCGCCCATCCCGATTTCGTGCTGGTCGACGAGTTCGGCACAGTCACCGGCCACCGTGCCCGCACGCACCGCGCGATGGCCGATCAGGTGAGCCGCGACGGCCTCATCGGGCTCTACCCCGCGACGGCCAAGCTGCCCACCTGGAATGTCGCCGAGACTGTCGAACTGGTGCTCGACCACGTCGGGCGGCTCGACGACCCACTGCCCGAATGGGTCCGGTCGTCGCGCGGGCTGGTCGACGAGGACGCCGCCTACCGCGGCGTCCACCGTCCGGCCACCCGCCGCGAGGCCTCCGCGGGGCTCGACCGGTTGAGATTCGACGAAGCGCTCGCCCTCCAACTGGTGATGGCCCGCAGGAGGCAACGATCCGCCGGTGATGTGGCCCCACGCCTCACCGGCACTCCTGGCGGCATCCTCGACCAGTTCGACGACCGCCTCCCGTTCCGGCTCACGGACGGTCAGCTGGAGGTCTGCGACGAGATCCTCGACGAACTCGCCCGGCCCCACCCCATGCGGCGGCTCCTGCAGGGCGAGGTCGGCTCCGGCAAGACCGTCGTCGCCGTGCGGGCGATGCTGCGGGCCATCGACTCCGGTCGCCAGGCGGCGCTGGTCGCCCCCACCGAGGTGCTCGCGTCGCAGCACTTCGGCGCGATCCGCGCGCTGCTCGGCGACCTCGGAGACGGCCAGGTCCTCGGCGCGCCCGAGGGCGCCACCGAGGTCGTGCTGCTCACCGGCTCGCTCGGCGCTGCGGCGGCGACGGGGGTCCGGGATGCGATCGCCAGCGGCCGGGCCGGTCTGGTCATCGGCACCCACGCCCTGTTCTCGGCCAGCGTCCGCTTCGCCGACCTCGGGCTGGTCATCGTCGACGAGCAGCATCGATTCGGCGTCCGCCAGCGGGCGAGCCTCGGCCGCCGTCCCGACGGGTCGTCGGCCCACCAGTTGGTGATGACCGCCACCCCCATCCCCCGCTCGATCGCGATGACCGCGTTCGGCGACCTCGCCACATCGATCCTCACCGAGATCCCAGCCGGACGCAGCGACGTGCAGACCACGGTCGTCGAGATCGCCGCACATCCCGGTTGGCTCGAACGCGCCTGGGAGCGCATCCGCGAGGAGGTCGCCGCAGGGCGTCAGGCGTTCATCGTGTGCCCACGAATCGACCCCGGCGACCCGCTTCCTTCCGACGGCGCGGGCGATGACGGGGCGGGCGATGACGGCCCCACGGAGGCCGAGGCGGCGCCGATGGCGTCGGCGATCGAGACCTACGAGCGGCTGTCCGCCGGCCCTCTGCACGGACTGCGGATGGGACTCCTGCACGGCCGGCTGTCCGGCGACGAGAAGGACGCCGTGATGGCGGCGTTCGCGAGCGGCGGGATCGACGTCGTCGTGTCGACCACGGTCATCGAGGTGGGTGTCGACGTGCCGAACGCCAGCGTCATGGTGGTGCTCGACGCCGACCGGTTCGGTGTCTCCCAACTGCATCAGCTCCGCGGGCGGATCGGCCGGGGCGCGCACCCGGGGTTGTGCCTGCTCGTCACGTCGTCGACGTCCGGCACCGCGTTGAGTCGGCTGGCGGCGGTGGCCGCCACTCGCGACGGATTCCGGCTCGCCGAAATCGACCTGCTCCAGCGCCGTGAGGGCAACGTGCTGGGATCGGCCCAGGCGGGCACGAAGTCGTCACTGCGCCTGGTGCGGGTGATCGACGACGCCGGGCTGATCGCCGACGCGCGCGAGGTCGCCGAGCGGCTGGTGCGCGACGATCCCGACGAACGCCACGATCTGCTCGCCGATCTGGTCACGCAGACCGAGCGTCAGGGCGAGGAGGCGGCGGCGGGGGAGTGGCTCGAGCGGACGTGATGGCGGCGCGCCGGTCACCCGGCATCGACGTCAGCCGACGGTGATCCGCCACGGGCAGGTGAGCACGCCCGGGGGAACGGTCAACCAGCCCACGGCGTCCATGGCTCCGGCGATCGTCCCCGCGCCCGCCCACCCGAGAGAGCCGTGACCGGCGGACGGGACCGAGGACCGACCGACCGACTCACTCGACGACGCCGGGCGGAATCGGCTCAGCAGCGGGATCGACGGCACCGCCCGCAGGCTCACATGGTCGCGGTCGAGGTCGGCGAGCGCGCAGGCGCGACCGATGGCGGCGTCCATGCCCCCCAGATGGTCGACCAGCCCGTGTTGCTTGGCGTCGGCGCCGGTCCAGACCCGTCCGCGGGCCAGGGGCTCCAGCACGGCGTGCGCCAGGCCGCGATCGGAGGCGGCCTTGTGGGTGAAGTCGTCGTAGACGGCGTCGAGCCACCGGTTGAGCACCTCCCACTCGTCGGGGGTGAACTCGTCGTCGCCGCGGAGCATGCCGGCCCGGGGTCCGCGTTCGACGGCCTCCCGCACCAGCCCCAGCCTGTCGAACAATCCCCGGGTGACCGCCTTGCCCGCGAAGACGCCGATCGACCCGGTGAGGGTGGTCGGGTTGGCGACGATCTCGGTGGCGGCCATCGCCACGAAGTAGCCGCCGGACGCCGCGACGTCACCCATGGAGGCCACCACCGGCGTGCCCTGCTCGCGGAGCAGGTGGACCTGCCGCCAGATCTGGTCGGAGGCCGTGTAGCTGCCGCCCGGACTGTCGACCCGCAGGATCACGGCCCGGACGTCGCGGTCGCGGCCTGCCGCGCGCAGGTGCTCGCACACCTCGTCGGCGCCGGCCGTGGCGCCGACGGCCCCCGCCTGCTGGCTGCGCCCGGCGGCGATCCCGCCGTGCACCGCCACGACCGCGACGGTCGCGTCGCCGGGTCTGGCCGGCGTCAGTCTCTGCGCGAGGCCGGCCAGAGGGGAGGCGTGCCGGCCGTAGCGGTGTACGAACCGGAGCGTCTCGTCGTGCTCGGCGTCCTCCGGAACCGGAACCTCCCAGGAGGACCGAGCGAACGCGTACACCTCGTCGCGGTAGCCCAACCGGTCGACGAGGTGGCGTTCGAGCGCCTCGGTGGCGCTCAGGGGGGAGTTGGCCATCGCATCGCGCACGGCGTCCACGTCCACCCCGCGGCGTCGGGCGATCGCCTCCACCGACACGTCGACGATCGAGTCTGCGATCCGGGCGGTCATCTCCCGGTTGGCCGGGCTGACCTCGATCGCTGCGAACTGGTCGGCCGCGGTCTTGTACTCGTGCCGCTTGCTCATCTGCATCTCGACGCCGAGCTTCGCCAGTCCGCCG
>JAJXWF010000173.1 GCA_021781735.1 Actinomycetes bacterium | reverse complement strand
AGGAAATCGCGGTAGAACTCGACGATGTGCCGGCTGGCGTCGAGGCCCAGGATCTCGAGTTCGGCCGACAACTGCTCCGACTCGGTGAACTCGGGCAGTCCGCTGGGACGCACGTCACGGGGACGTCTCCCGGACCACTTCCCCGGGGACCACTCCCCCGTGGACCACTCCCCCGTGGACCACTCCCCCGTGGACCACTCCCCCTCGGGCCCGCCTCGGGGGCTGCCACCGATCGCGTCACCCCACCGGGGGGCGCCCCGGCTCCCATCGGCCCGACTCCCATCGCCCCAGCCGGAACCGTCCCGGCCCCCATCGACCCAGCCGATATCGGCGCGCGCGGCATCGCCCCACAGGTCGTCGCCGGGTCCCTGGTCGCCCGGGCCCTCGTCGCAGCAGGTGTCGTCGAACAGGCTCTGGGCCGCGGCCGTCGGTCGCCCCCCACCCGGCGAGGCCGCCTGGCTTCTGGCGAGGTCTCGGGGATCGGCGCCGGCGACCCGGACGGATTTCCGACCGCCCAGCCCCCGGGCCCTCCTGGCGGTGCGGGCATCGATCATCGCGAGTCGCGTGAGGTCGGCCAGTGCGAGCAACAGGTCGCGTCGGGTGAGGTGATCGTGGCGCCGGGCACCGGCGGAGCGTCCGGTGCCGTAGAGACGGTCGAATCCCCCGGCCAGGATCAGCCGCTCGATCACCGGCGTCGCGACGTGCGCCCGCTGCCAGAAGTCGCTGAGCGACGAATAGGGACGGCCCGCGACGACGCGGGCGATCTCGGCCTCGGAGATGCCCTTGATGTCGGCGAGTGACAGTCGGATTCCCCACCCGGACGCATCGGGCAATCCCCTCTCGTCGAGGGGGCGCCCCGGACCGACCGCGGGGAGTCCGTCACCCAGACCCGGGGCGAAGCCGGCGTTGCGTGCCACCCCATACCCGCCGTCGTGCCCCGAGACGAGGTCGCTCCCGAGCCCCGGGGCGAGCCCGCGCCCGGAACCGTCGACGGGTTCGACCCGGTAGTCGCCCCCGGAAGCGTTGACGTCGATCCCGAGGATCGTCACCCCCATCCGCCGGGCCTCCTCGAGCAGCAACCGCTTGGGATACATGCCGGGGTCATGGGTGAGGATTCCCGCCAGGAAATGCGCGGGATAGTGCCGTTTCAGCCACGCCGACTGATAGGTGGGCAGGGCGAACGCCGCGGCGTGCGCCTTGCAGAAGCCGAACGAGGCGAACGACTGCAGTACCTGCCAGATGCGCTCGACAACCGGATCGGGATAGCCGCGCTCCCGTGCCAGGGGAACCAGCCACTGGCGCACGTCGATCTGCCCGGCGGGGTCGCCGAGGCCCCGACGGGCCTCGTCAGCCTCGGCATAGCTGCATCCGGTGACGATCGCGATGATCCGGATGATCTGTTCGTGGAACACCACGACCCCACCGGTCTCGGCCAGAGCCGGCTCGAGGCTGGGATGCAGGTAGTGCGGCGCCGACCATCCCTGCCGGGCGTTGAGGAACGGGATGACCATGTCGGACTTCACCGGACCCGGACGGAACAACGAGATGTCGATGATGATGTCGTTGAAGTTCTCGGGCCCGAACTTGCCCACGAGCTCGCGCTGGCCAGGTGATTCGATCTGGAAGCATCCGAGTGTGGCCGCGTGCGAGATGAGGTCGTAGGTGTCGGCATCCTCGAAGGGCGCCAGCGCGTCGATGTCGGGGGCCGTGCCCGTGGTGCGCCGGATCTCGGCGAGCGCATGGGCCATCGACGACTGCATGCGGATGCCGAGGATGTCGAGTTTGAGCAGCCCCATGTCTTCGACGTCGTCCTTGTCGAACTGACTCATCGGGATGCCGCCGAAACTCGCCTCGATCGGGGTGCGGTCACCCAGGGTGGTGTCGGACAGGATGACCCCGCACGGGTGCAGCGCCAGGTGGCGCGGCAGCCCGTCGAGCGACTCGACCAGCGAGAACAGCACGTCGAGACGTCGCTCGGTGAGGCCGGCGGCCCTCAACTCGGGCAGGTCGCGCAACGCTGCCCGGGCGTCGCGGGCGCGGATGTGGGGGAACGCCTTGGCGATGGCGTCGATCTCGGCCGGCGGCATGCTCAACGCAGCACCCACATCGCGCACCGCATGGCGCACCCGGTAGGTGTCGATCATCGCCACCGCCGCCACCCGTTCGCCGCCGAACACCTCGAGCACCTTCGTGTAGATCTCGGGCCGGCGGGCGGACTCGACGTCGAGATCAATGTCGGGCAACGCCCGCCGCAACGGCGAGAGGAACCGTTCCATCACCAGCCCGTAGGCGAGTGGATCGACGCCGGAGATGCCGAGCAGGTAGTTGACGAGGCTGCCCGCCCCCGATCCCCGGGCGGCGCAGCGGATCCCCATGTCGCGCACGAGCCCGACCACGTCGGCGACCGTGAGGAAGTAGGACGCGAACCCGAGCGTGCCGATGACGTCGAGTTCGTCGTCGAGTCGCCGGGCGACGTCACCGGTGATCCGGCCGTAGCGGGCGGCGATCCCGGCGTCACACCGCTGCCGGAGCACTGTCATCGCCTGCTCGCCGGTGGTGCCGAGCACGTCGAACTCCGGCAGGTGGATCTCACCGAGCCCGATGTCTGCGTGCGGGTCGAGCCGACACCGGATCGCCGTGGTGCGGGTGTCGGCCAGCAGCCGCTCGGCGCCGCGGACGTCGCGTCCGGCGTAGCGGGCGACCTCACGGGCCACCTCGAGCATGTCCTTGCCCGGTTTGAGGTATCCCTCGGCGTTGCGGCGGTCGACGTTGCGCACGTCGAGGGGGACGAGTCGGCGCGCGGCGTCGAGGACGTCGACGGTGGTGGCCAGATGCCGGTGCGCCATGCGCACCTGGTTGGTGAGGACCCCGGTGAGGTGGTAGCGGTCGGCCAGCGCGAGCATCGCTCCCGCATGGTGGGCCGTGGCCATCCCCGTGCCGGCGAGGTGGTGGTCGGTGACGGCGATCACCACCTGCCCGGGATCGACGACGTCGAGCCAACGCCGCAGTTCGACCTCGGCGTGATCGAGACGTCCGCGAGCCACCGCCAGCCCCAACTCGGAATCCGCCCCCAGCATGACCAGCAGGTCGCCACCCTCGGCATGCCGCGCCACGAGATCACGGGTGGTGATCGGCGCGTCCCGCTCACCGGCCAGGTGGGTGGCTGTGGTGAGTCGGCTCAACCGGGACCATCCGCGCCGGGACGTGGCCATGGTCACGACCCGGGGCAGCCGACGATCACGCAGCCTGCCGCCGCGGACCGCGGATGCACGGCGGGACGGGCGGGCGTGGCTCGGATGGTCGGGGTGGTCGGGCCCGAACGGCACGGCGAAGTCGACACCCACGACGGGCGCGATCCCCGCGGCCAGGCAGGCCTTGGCGAACCTCACCGCGCCGTACATGCCGTCACGGTCGGTGAGCGCGAGCGTGTCCATCCCGTGATCGGCCGCTGCCGCCACGAGCGCAGAGGGATGGGACGCGCCGTACTGCAGGGAATAGCCGGACGCCACCCGCAGGTGCACGAAGGGATCGCCCATCAGGCCCCCTTGGCGCCGCGGCGGGACGCGGCGGCGGACCCGATCGCGGAAGTGGACCCGACCCCGGAAGTGGACCCGCTGCGGCGGGACCCGGAGGCGGATCCGATCCCGGAGGTGGGCCCGATCGGGGGAGTGGACCCGATCGCGTGGTGGACCCGCAGGTAGCGTGCCGCCGCCGCATGGAAGTTGGCCGCGTCCCGCACGAGATCGTCGGCCTCCCGCCCGGACACGATGCTGCGGGCCCCCGCGGCCACGGCCAGGCGCTTGGGCTGGGTGGCCGAGAAGTAGGCGGCCCACTCGCCGCACTCGGGAGCCACCCGCGCGAGCAGCGTCCAGGGATCGGCCGGGCCGGAGCGCAGCCGCTTGCGGGCACCCGCATGGGCCGACAGCACCACCAGGGCCACCCGCTGCGCCGCGAGGTGTGCGGCGAGATAGCGCTCGGCGACAGATTCGATCAGCTCGGCCTCGAGAATCGCGTGCCGGGCATCGGCCAGATCGGACATCAGTCGTTCACCCCCCGCAGACTCCACGAACCATCGGACCACGCATGGGCCAGCTCATAGACACCCCGGCTGCCATCGCGCCCGTTGGCCGCCTCGACCCTCCACACCTCGTGCTCGCACAGGACGTCGCCGCCGGTGTCGGTCGCAGCAATGGCGTCGTCACCGCGGACGGCCCGGGCCGCGGAGCCGTTCCACCAGGCGTCGGATTCGATCCAGCGGGCCTGCACTCCCAGGACCCGCCACAACCGGTCGCGCCAGACGAACTGGGCCGGCCCTTCGGGATGGGCCGCCAGCAACTCGCCATCGAGACCGTGGATGCCCTCGCCGATGCGCCCGGACCGCACATCGATCGTCTCGTCGTAACGCCTCACGTTCACCTCCAGATCGATCGGGGACGACCGGCTTCGCCACCCGCCACACACCTCGACCCGAGGGACTCCGGCGCGGGCGGGGGTCGAAGCCACCCGCGCCGGAGTCGGCGCCCGAACACCCGTTCATCGCGAGGGTCTTCCCCTGCCGGCGGGACACCGGCAAAACCCCGACGATTAATCGAACGTGTATTCGAACGAGACCCACTGTAGACCTGCCCCCGGACACTTCGTCAACAGGCCTTCTCGCCCGCCCGAGGACGCCGTCGCGGCGTACGACCGGGCCGTCACGGCGTACGACCGGGCCGGAAGACCCGACAAACTCGTACGCCGCTGACCAACTCGTACGCCGCCGGCACCCCACCCGCCAGCACTACCCGCCGCAACACCCCCACCCGCCACCGCAGCACCACCCCCACCCGCCACCCCAACACCCCACCCCGCCCCAGCACCCCCGCCGGTTCCACGGCCCTGCGGACCGGGACCAACCCGTGCGTTCCGGGGGCGCGCGGGGACGCCGCTCCTCTACCCTTGGGCAGCGTGGACCTCCTCCCCATGGCCTTCGCCTCCGGGTGGGCCTCGGGCATCAACGCCTACGCGACGGTGCTCATCCTGGGGCTCATCGGACGCTTCGCCCACGAGCCGAGCGTCCCCACCGGCTTCGAGCGCACCGATGTGCTGATCATCATGGGGGTGCTGGCGGCCCTCGACCTGACCGCCGACAAGATCCCCTATCTCGACAGTGTCTGGGACACGCTGTCCACGGTCATCCGCCCGGCGGCGGGCGCACTGATCGGCGCCCTCATCGGCGGGACGCAGGGCGGCATGCCCGCCATCACCCTGGCGGCCGTGGGCGGGGCGGCCGCCCTCGCGTCCCACCTGACCAAGACCGGCATCCGGATGGCCATCAACACCTCGCCCGAGCCGGCCAGCAACATCGTCGCGTCGCTCGGCAACGACGTCTCCGTGGCCTCGATCACCAGTCTCGCGGTGCTCCATCCCGCCATCGCCGCCGTGTGCGCCGGCACGATGCTCGTCCTCGGCGTCCTGGTGGTCTCCCTGGTGTTCAGCCGGGTCGTCAGGGGCTTCCAGTCCGTGCGGCGCTTCCTCACCCCGGCTGCGAGGGGAGCATGACCGGCCGGACCGCGGCGGGCACCACGGTCGTGGTGCATGGCACCACCCTGGCCGGGCTCGCCGCGGCCATCCGCCTCGCCAAGGCAGGGCACCGGGTGCTGCTCGACACGGCCGGCGAACCCCTGGGGGGACACTGGGCCGGCGGCGACGGCGTCCCCGATTCGTTGCCGCAGACGGTCGCGCTGCGCGCCGCCTGGATGGACCTCCTGCGCAAGTCCGGGCGCGCCTTCGACGCCGAACTC
>JAJXWF010000015.1 GCA_021781735.1 Actinomycetes bacterium | reverse complement strand
CTGCAGATCGAGCACCACCGACCGTCGGCCCACAGCCCACGAAATGCTGGTCTCCGTCGGTCTGCATGGCAGCGTGCGATAACACGCTCTGATCGCCCTCGACACCGACCTTGATCTGCGAGTCGAGGATCCTCAGCGCCCTGAGCTCGCTGAGTGGAACCGGCCTCACCCACTCAACTCAGTCCGCAGACAGTCCGCAAGACTACTCAAGGCCGACGCGCATGATCGCTGATGCCAGCTTCCAAAGAGCTCCCTCACAACGGCATTCGCACAACCCGTTCACTCCCGTTTGCCAGTGTGAGGTTCACGAACTACCGCTGAGAGGCCGGACGCCGGACGGCCGGTCGCCAACCCCTACCCTGGTGCGATGCGTATCGCCACCCACAACGTCAACGGCATCCGGGCCGCCCTGCGCCGCGGCGTCGCCGACTGGCTCACCGGGGTCGGCCCCGATGTCGTGGCCCAGCAGGAGGTACGCTGCCCCATTCCCGCACTGCCGCCCGAGGCGTTTCGCGGATACTGGGCGGCGTACGACTCCGGCGCGCGGGCGGGGCGCAACGGCGTCGCGGTACTGACGCGGGAACGGCCCCAGGCCGTGCGCACGTGGGGCACCGATGTCGTGCTCATCGATCCCATCGGACGCCGGGAACTCCTGGCCGACGATCCGGTTCCCCTCGCCCGCGAACTACGGCGCTTCGACACCGAAGGCCGCTACCTCGAGGTCGACCTCGCCGACCGCCCGCTGACCGTGGCCTCCCTCTATCTTCCGAAGGGCGGCTCGCCGTTCGACGGCCCCGAGGGACTCGCGCGGTTCGAGCGCAAGATGCGGTTCATGACCGGTTTCGCCCGGCAGCTCGCCCGCTCACGCCGGACCGCGCTGGCGTCCGGCCGGGAGTTCCTGGTGATGGGAGACTTCAACATCGCCCACACCGAACTGGATGTGAAGAACTGGCGCCGGGCCACGAAGAGCGAGGGGTTCCTCCCCGCGGAGCGCGCGTGGATCGACACGCAGATCTCCCCGCGCACCCTCGTCGATGTCGTCCGCCGGGTTCACCCGGACGCCGAAGGCCCCTATTCCTGGTGGAGCTGGCTCGGCCAGTCGTTCACCCACGACGTGGGGTGGCGGATCGACTACCACCTGGCGACCCCTCGACTGGCGCGATCGGCGACCGCCGCGTGGACCGCCCGCGAGGCGTCGTACGAGGAGCGCATGAGCGATCACGCCCCGGTCGTCGTCGACTACGCCTGGTAGCTCATCCCGGCGAGCAGTTCCTCACTGGCCGCGACCGGGCCGCCGGCGAACTTGCCGAGCACCAGGTCACGGGGAACGTCCTCGACCCGGGCGTACCACCAGTGGGGCGTGTGGTCACGGTCGACGAGTTGGGCCCGCACGCCTTCGACGAAGTCGGACTCCCACAGGAGGTTCCGGGCGAGGGCGAGATCCTGGGCCAGCACCTCCGCCACGGAATGCAGCGCCTCGGCGCGCCGGATCGCTTCGAGCGTCACGCACACCGACAGGGGAGACTTCCTCCGCAGCAGAGCGCCGGTCGCCCGGGCGGCCTCGAACCAGTGTGTTTCCAGCCGATTGAGGATCATCGCCGGGTCGTCACCGACGAAGCACTGGTCGATCCACCATCGGGACGCGGACAGCGCGCAGTGCGCCGGGGTTCGTGGCTGGTCGCCGTCGAGGCTGTCGATCAGTCCGACCCACTGGGCCGAGGCCGCGTCGACCGTCGCGCCGGTGAGGGCGAGGTAGGTGCCGATCTCGCCCGGCAACCGCGACAGGTCGTAGAGGACGCCGACGTCGGGGAAGAAGCCGATGGTGGTCTCGGGCATCGCCCACCGCAGATCGGGGCGGCCGATCCGGACGGTGGCGTGTTGTGCGAGTCCGAGCCCGCCGCCCATGGTCACCCCCCAGATCTCCGCGGTGACGGGTTTCGGATATTCGGCGATGAGCCGGTCGAGCGCGTACTCCCGCTCGAAGAATCGGATCGCCCGCCCGGGATCGGTGAGTACGAGACCGCGCAGTTCGCGCACATCGGCCCCCGCACAGAAGCCCCGCTCCCCCGCGCCGGTGAGTCTCACCGCCGTGATCGCGGAGTCGTCGGCCCACGCGGCCAGGACCAGCTGGATCTGAAGGAGCATGTCGTCGGTCAGGGCGTTGATGGCACGGGGACGGGTCAATTGCACGTGCCCGACGCTCCGATCGACATCGAAGCGCACCTCTCGGCGATACATGCCGCCCGACTCCCGTCTCGTCCGTCCGCGTCGTCGCCCCGGCCGGATCAACCCCTCCGGGCGACCATCCAATATAGGACCATCGGGTCACGATTGGGAATTCGCCACGGCGCGCGGCCGTGAGATCAGCCCTCGACCGGCTGGGTCAGAACCTGGGGCTCGGTGCTGACGTGGTGCTCGTGCACCATCCACAGGTAGGCCACGAGAGCGGCGACACCGAGCGACACCAGCCCGTTGCGCCAGGACAGGTTGATGGCGGCATAGCTCAGCAACGCGATGGTCGTCCATACGGCAGCCTTGACCTGCCGGTGGGTCGGACGCGTGAGGGGGAACAGCAGCCCGCCCCACAGGACGTACCAGGTGTGCAACGCCGGGCTGAGGAACGCGACCGCGAGATATCCGTAGGCGACGAACGAGATCGGACGACGCCGGGCGGTCGTGAACGCCATCGCCGCGACGACGAGGCCCGCGATGACGAGGAACGCCGTGCGGGTGTAGCGCACGACCAGGTGACCCGTGGGATCGAGATGCACGAGGTTCACGACGAACTGCAGTGCGACCCCGATCGTGGTCGACGGTGACACGGTCACCACGAGGCCGGGCACGTTCACCGCGTTGAGCCAGCCGTAACCGAGGCCCGTCAACTGGGTGACGCCGGCGAAGGCCGCCGCGGCGAGGGCCAGGCTGACCACTCCCCTGATCACCGAGATCGCGATCTCGCGCACCCGCCACGAGAGCCAGGGGCGGGCGATGAGCGGCACGGCGTAGGCCGCCAGCAGCGCGGGCTGTTTGACGCTCGCCCCGACGCCGATGAGCAGGGCCGCCGGAATCCACCAGCGTCCGCGGCGTCCGGCCAGCCACAGACCGAGGACCACGAATCCGAGCATCAGCGAGTCGTTGTGCGCACCGCCGATGAAGTCGATGACCAGGATCGGGTTGAGCGTGCCGAACCACGCGGCCAGGGCCGGGTCGATGCCCATCTGCCGGGCGATGCGCGGCAGCAGCAGCCCGATGGCCACGACCCCGAGCAGCGCGGGGATCCGCATGAGCAGCGCCGAGAGGTAGGGGTGGTAGCCGGCGACGGCGTCGAGCAGGTGGGCGATCTGCAGGCTGAGCGGCCCGTAGGGAGCCGGGGTGTAACGCCATACCCACGCCACCTGGTCGGCGAACGCCCCGGGCAGGACGCCGGGTCCGACCCGATAGGGGTCGATGTGGTTGTGCACGAGCCACCCCTGCGCGGCGTAGGAGTACGCGTCGCCGCTGAGGATCGGGGGTGCCAGCAGGAACGGAGCCCCCCAGATCGCGAGGATCGCCCAGTGCCGCAGCTGGTGGTAGACCACTGCGCTGCCGCGGATTCCGGGGATGGGCCGCAACTGGAACCAGGCGTCGACCAGCAGGCCGATGCCGCACAGCACGAGCAGGGTACCGCCCACGCGGGCGCCGACACCGGTGAGGTGCAGCGTGTTGAGCGGCGTCCACCAGGGCGACGAGCGCGGCAGGTAGGCCGGGGACAGGGATCCGATGGCGATCGCCAGCGTCCCGTAGAAGCCGCGGCGCACCGTGGGCACCCCCCACGCCGCGCGGATCGGGCCGCGGCGCGGCGGCCCATCGGCCGTGGAGTCCGACACGGGTCGTCGCGGCGGATGCGGTCCGGCCGTACGGGGACGGGGAGCCATGACCGTCATCCCCGACGTCCGTCCAGCTCGTCGACGCCGTGGACGAGGTCGCCGAGCCGCCCCACTGCCGGCACGTGCGAACCGGCCCATTCGAGCGCGTCGAACGGGCACTGCTCGACGCAGATGCCGCAGTACATGCACAGCGCCCAGTCGATCTCGAAGCGGTCGAGAACGTTGCGACTGCGCTCGCGAGCGCCCGGGGGCAGATCGCTGAGGGCCTCGGTGTGCGAGTCGAGGCTGATGCACCACGTCGGACACTCGCGGACGCAGATCATGCACGACGTGCACCGCTCGGCGATCAGCCGGATCGACCCGTGCAGGGTCGCGGCGTCGCGGGTGCCGGTGCTGTCGAGGTCGGCGTGGATGCTCATCGGCGTCGCCTCATCCGTCCCCCCGCGAGGGCCGCGGCGATGTCGTCGGGCGGGGGAGGTGGCTCGTCGGCCGCGCGATGACCCCACAGATCGTGGTCGGGGACGCCGGCGGGCGACATCCGGCGACGGCTGGGGGCAGCAGCATCCTCCCCCGGTTCCTTGGCCCCGGGCCACGGCGCGGCAACCCGGGCGGCCAGGACGAAATCCTTGCGCAGCGGCCGGATGGCGTCGTTGAGGTTGAGCAGTGGCAGGTCGGCCTGCGGGGCCGCGGTGTCCGGGGCGTCGAATCCGACCCCGAAGAAATCGTGGATCTCGCGCTCGTACCACCCGGCCCCCGGCAGCAGATCGCTCACCGAGGGCAGCCGACCGGCGAGTTCGGGGGTGTCGCCGCGCGCGACGAGGGTCTCGACGCGCACCGACTCGACGCGGGTTACGCCGCCGAAGCGCCACAGCCGGCAGATGATCCGGATGACCGGTTGGCGACCCAGCTCATCGACCGCGCCGAGGCTGTGCAGAAAGTTGTAGCCCTCGGCGAGGAGGTCGGCGACCCGCTCATGCCACTCGGTCGTCGCGACCCGGTGCACGGTGTCGGCGAGGACGACCGCGCCGCCGCTCACGTCGGCACCCCGCCGAGGACGCCCGGAGCGTCGGGACGGCGCCCGCCGCGCACCGCGTCAACCACCTCGGCGAGCGCCCGGGGCGGCGGCGGGCATCCCGGAACATAGGTGTCCACCGGCACCCACTGGTCGATGCCCTTGGTCACGCAGTAGGCATCCCAATAGGGGCCACCGGCGCAGGCGCAACTGCCGAAGGCCACGACGTGCGGCCCTGGCAGTCCGGCGATCACGGCGGCGACCTCCGGCGCCAGGAGATCGGTGACCGTGCCCGATACCACGACGACGACCCGCGCCCCCTCGGGGACGTCGCTCCTGTGCAGCGCCCCGGCCGGCACCGCGAACTCCGACTCGATCGCGCAGCAGGCCATGGCGAGGTCGACGACCACCAGCGACCCGTCACCGAACCAGTCGATGACCGGGCGCGGACGCGGGACGACGGGAGTCGCGTCGCTCCCCCGCAGATGGATCACCGTCGCACTGGCCACACCCCCACGATAGTTGCCCACCCGCCGTGGCGCCCGTCGAGTGTCGTTGGCGACTCAAGTAGTCTGTGGAGGGTTGTTGGACCGGCCGGACGCACGCCGCTCCCCCGCGACTCCCCGAGAGCGACGACCGGCCGCCAACCCGCCCGCACACATCGACTCCAGGAAAGAAGAGCGCAGTGGCACAGGTCCGCACCATCGATCGGGTGGTCATCCGGTTCGCAGGCGATTCCGGCGATGGTATGCAGCTGACCGGTGACCGGTTCACCCATGATTCGGCCGCCCTGGGAAACGACATTTCCACCCTTCCGAACTTTCCCGCCGAGATTCGCGCGCCCCAGGGGACCCTCCCCGGGGTGTCGAGCTTCCAGGTTCACTTCGCCGATTTCGACATCGTCACACCGGGTGATCGTCCCGACATCCTCGTCGCGATGAACCCCGCCGCGCTGAAGGCGAACCTCACCGACGTGCGGCGCGGCGCCACGATCGTCGTCGACACGGCCGAATTCACCAAACGCAACCTCGCGAAGGTCGGCTACGACGCCAATCCCCTCGACGACGACTCGCTCACCGACTACCAGGTGGTGGCCCTCGACCTCACCGGCATGACGGTTGCCGCGGTCAAGGAATTCGGACTCACCCGCAAGGAGGCCTCGCGGGCCAAGAACATGTTCGCGCTGGGCCTGCTCACGTGGCTGTACAGCCGTCCCACCGAGCCGAGCATCGATTTCCTCGCCACCAAGTTCGCCAAGCGGGCCGACATCCGGGATGCGAACATCACCGCCTTCCGCACCGGCTACGCCTACGGCGAAACCACGGAGGCGTTCGCCGTGCGCTACGAGGTGGCTCCGGCGCCCATGAAGCCGGGCCGCTACCGCCAGATCTCCGGCAACCTGGCCACGGCCTACGGCCTGATCGTCGGTGCCCACAAGGCCGGACTCGACCTGTTCCTCGGGTCGTACCCGATCACCCCGGCGTCGGACATCCTGCACGAACTGAGCCGCCGCAAGGGCTTCGGCGTCACCACCTTCCAGGCCGAGGACGAGATCGCCGGCGTCGGCGCGGCGCTCGGCGCCTCGTTCGCCGGTGCCCTCGGGGTCACCACCACTTCGGGCCCCGGCATCGCCCTCAAAGCCGAGACGATCGGCCTGGCGGTGATGACCGAACTGCCGCTGGTCGTCGTCGACGTGCAGCGGGCCGGTCCCTCGACCGGCATGCCGACCAAGACCGAGCAGGCCGACCTGCTCCAGGTGATGTTCGGCCGCAACGGCGAGGCCCCCCTGCCGGTGCTGGCCGCGCAGTCGCCGTCGGACTGCTTCAACACCGCGATCGAGGCCTGCCGGATCGCGATCACGTACCGCACCCCGGTGATCATGCTGTCCGACGGCTACCTCGCCAACGGGGCCGAGCCGTGGCGGCTTCCCGATCTCGACGCGATCGAGCCGATCGACCCGAACTTCGCCGCCGCCCCGAACGCGACCGCGGCCGACGGCTCGGGGAGGTTCCTGCCCTACCAGCGCGATCCCGAAACACTCGCCCGCGCCTGGGCGGTCCCCGGAGTCCCCGGCCTCGAGCACCGGATCGGCGGCCTCGAGAAGAGCGCCGGACTCGGCAACGTGTCCTACGACCCGGCCAACCACGAGGCGATGATCCACGTTCGCCGTGACAAGGTCGCCGGAATCGTCCGCGACATTCCCGACCTCGTCGTCGACGACCCGTCGGGCGGGGCCCGACTGCTCGTCATCGGGTGGGGTTCGACCTACGGCCCGATCACCGCGGCGGTGCGTCGCGTCCGCAACGCCGGCGGCAAGGTGGCCCAGGTCCACCTGCGCCACCTCAACCCGTTCCCCGCCAACCTCGGCGACATCCTCGGATGCTACGACCGGGTCATCTGCCCCGAGATGAACCTCGGGCAGCTGGCCATGCTGCTGCGCGCCGCCTACCTGGTCGACGTCCAGAGCTACTCGCGGGTGCGGGGCCTGCCGATCTCCCTGTCGGAACTCGCCGACGATCTCACCGCCGAGCTGGCGTCCTTGGCGCCCCTCGCCGAAGCCCATGACGACCCGGCCGCTCCCGGCCAGGAGGACGTGCGATGAACTCTCCCGAACTGAAGCAACTCCTGCACGGGCAGGACTTCGAGGCGTCCCCGCTCGCGGGCCTCGCGGGCGTGCCGCTGTCCCTGGAACCGGTCGACCGCAAGGCGTTCGTCAGCGATCAGGAGGTTCGCTGGTGCCCCGGGTGCGGCGACTATGCGATCCTGGCAGCCTTCCAATCGCTCATGCCCGACCTCGGCATCAAGCGGGAGAACACCGTCATCATCTCGGGCATCGGCTGCTCCAGCCGCTTCCCCTACTACGTCGACTCCTACGGCATGCACTCGATCCACGGACGGGCCCCCGCCATCGCCACGGGCGTGGCGACCGCGCGCCCCGATCTCGGCGTGTGGGTGGTCACCGGCGACGGTGACGCCTTGTCGATCGGCGGGAACCACCTCATCCACGCCCTGCGCCGCAACGTGAACCTCACGATCATGGTCTTCAACAACCGCATCTACGGACTGACCAAGGGCCAGTACTCGCCCACCTCGGAGCCGGGCAAGGTGACCAAGTCCACGCCGCTCGGCTCGGTCGACCAGCCGTTCAACCCGGTGGCGCTGGCGCTCGGCGCCGAGGCGAGCTTCGTGGCCCGCACGATCGACTCCGACCGCGCCCACCTGACCAAGGTGCTTCGGGCCGCGGCCAACCATCGGGGTGCCAAGTTCATCGAGATCTACCAGAACTGCCCGATCTTCAACGACGGCGCCTTCGACGCGCTGAAGGGGCCCGGAGCCGACGAGGCGATCATCCACCTCGAGCACGGCGAGCCGATCGTGTTCGGACAGCAGGGTCACCTGTGCGTGGTGCGGGACGCGAACACCGGCGGCCTCAGCGTCGCCGAGCGGGCCCACGTCGACGAGTCCGACATCGTCGTGCACGACGCCCACCGGCCCGACGCCTCACTCGCCTTCGCGCTGAGCCGTCTCACCGACTCCGGGGTGCTGCACCGCAGTCCGATCGGCATCTTCCGCGATGTCGAGCGGCCCGCCTACGACGATCTCGTGCGCGAGCAGGTGCAACTCGAGGTCACCCAGCGCGACCCCAATCTGGGCCTGGCGGAACTCATCGCCGGCAACGACACCTGGATCGTCGACTGATCGCGCTTCCGCAACCACCGCACCCACCGCACCCACCGACATCCTGAGGAACCCCGTGTCCCACAGCCTTGATCCCGGCACGTTCGACGCGCACATCCGCATCCAGGACGACCTGTACCGCCACGTCAACGGCCCGTGGCTGGCCAGCACGCCCATCGCCGACGACAAGGCGGCGGCGGGGGCGTTCGACGACCTGCGTGATGCCGCCGAGATCGCGGTCCGCGAGATCCTCGACGACCTCGGCGCCGGACGCGAGGGCGCCCCCGAGGGTTCGGAGCAGGCGAAGGTGCGTGACCTCTACGCCGACTTCATGGACGTCGACGCGGTCGAGGCGCGCGGAGCCCAACCGCTGGCGCCGCTGTTGGCCAGGATCGATGCGATCGGCTCGCCGGACGATCTCGCCGCCCACCTCGGGCGGGCGGCTCGCTACGGCGTCGGCGGCCTGATGTCGATGGGGACCGAGTCGGATCCGGGCGACCCGACGCGCTACGTCCTGTTCGCCGGGCAGTCGGGGCTGGGGCTGCCCGATGAGGTCTACTACCGCGACGATCAGTACCTGACGATCCGCGAGGCCTACCTGGCCCACGTCACGGCGATGCTGGAGCTCGCCGGCGTCCCCGATGCCCACGAGCAGGCGGCCACCGTCCTGGCCCTGGAGACCGACATCGCCGCCTGCCACTGGGACCGCGTGACCACGCGCGACATGGTGAAGATGTACAACCTGCAGAGCTGGGCCGACTTCACGGCGTCCTGCCCCCAGTTGGGCTGGGCGTCGTTCGTCGAAGGCGCCGGTCTCGCCGGACGGACTCCGGCCGAGGTCGTCAACACCCAGCCCTCGTTCTTCACCGACGTCGCTGAGCTGGTCACTCCCGAGCGGATCGGCGAGTGGCGCGCGTGGGCCCGATGGCACGCAGTCCGCTCGCTGGCACCGCTGCTGTCGTCCCCGTTCGTGGAGGCACGGTTCGACTTCTACGGGCGGACCCTCAACGGCACGCCGCAGCTGAGGGAACGCTGGAAGCGCGGCGTGGCCCTGGTCGAGTCGGTGCTGGGCGAGGCCATCGGCAAGATCTATGTGGCTCGGCACTTCCCGCCGGAGGCCAAGGAGCGGATGGACGAGCTGGTCGGCCATCTCATCGAGGCCTACCGCGAGTCCATCGGTGCCATCGAGTGGATGGGCGCCGGCACCCGGCAGCAGGCACTCGACAAGCTGGCCAAGTTCACCCCGAAAATCGGCTATCCCGCCACGTGGCGGGATTACAGCGCGCTCGAGATCGTGCCCGGCGACCTCATCGGAAGCGCGATGCGCGCCGCCGAGTTCGAGTTCGAGCGCGACCTGCGCCGCCTCAGCGAGCCGATCGACCGCGACGAATGGCTGATGTTCCCGCAGACGGTGAACGCGTACTACCACCCGCTCCGCAACGAGATCGTGTTCCCCGCGGCGATCCTGCAGCCACCGTTCTTCTCACCCGACGCCGACGACGCCGTCAACTACGGCGGTATCGGCGCGGTGATCGGGCACGAGATCGGCCACGGCTTCGACGACCAGGGGTCCACCTGCGACGGCGACGGGGCCCTGAGCAACTGGTGGACCGACGCCGACCGGAGCGCCTTCGAGGAGCGCACCCGCAACCTCATCGGCCAGTACTCCGCCCTCGTCCCCGAGCAGTTGAGCGGCGACCCCACCCCGCAGCACGTCAACGGCGAGCTGACGATCGGGGAGAACATCGGCGACCTCGGGGGACTCGGGATCGCGCACCGCGCCTGGCAACTCGCGACGGCCGACCGGGAGGTGGAGCCGATCGAGGGGTTCACCGGCACGCAGCGGCTGTTCCTCAGTTGGGCGGTGATCTGGCGCAGCAAGATCCGCGACGAGGCCCTGCGGCAGCGCCTCACCGTCGACCCGCACTCCCCCAACGAGTTCCGCTGCAATCAGATCGCCAGGAACATCGACGCCTTCGCCGACGCCTTCGGCGTCCGACCGGGCGACGGCATGTGGCTCGACCCGCACGAGCGGGTCAGCATCTGGTGATCCACGCCGCGTCGGCTCCCGCGGCACGACCGATCGTGCGCGTCGCCCGGACGGCCGTTCCGGGCGTCCGGGGCCCGGAACGGCCGGAACTGACCCCAGCCGCCCCACCCACGCCCTGGGGTCACCGGTGAGGCAGGTGCCGCGAGTTGCGCAGGGTTCCCAAGCCGTTCCGCCTCCACCGGGGTGAGGTGGACTCGAGGGCGACCCCTCGCCCCGGGGTCGCCCCGGCGCTGTGGTGGCCTCTCGGGCGAACCGCGACGCGTCAGGTTCGGCTCAGACGAAGTCGCGCCACGAACGTTGCGGGTCGTAGCCGAGCACCCGGCGGGCCCTGTCGATGCTGAGCAGTGTGTCGTGCTCGCCGATCTCCCCGCGACGTTCCACGCCCGGGAACACCTCGTCGAGCAGTTCCGCGTTGGGCCGGGACATCACCGTGTCGGGTGAGGCGATCACGAAGTAATCGAATCCCGGCTGGTCGTAGGCGAGCGCCTTCTCGACCGCCTGGGCGCCGTCGACGCCGTCGATGTATCCCCACAAGTTCCACTTGCGCTTGCGGGCGTCGTCGTCGAAGGATGGGAACGCGGCGTAGTCGGCCTCGTCCATCACGTTGCTGAAGCGCAGCCCGATGATCTTGAGGTCGGGGTACCACCGGCACAGGTGCCCGGCCATCGTCTCCTCCATCGCCTTGACGAGGGAGTAGACACTCTCGGGACGGGTGCTCGCCTCATCGACCGGCACGTAGTCGGGTGCGATGTCGAACGGCAGGCCGAGCACTGTTTCGCTGCTCGCGTAGACGATGTTGCGGATCCCCAGACGGATCGCCGCCCAGAACACGCCGAACGTCGCCACCGCGTTGTTGCGGAAGGTCTCGACGTCGGTGACCACACCGGGGGCCGGATAGGCCGCCAGGTGCACGACGGCGTCGAAGCCACCCGCCTTCCCGGCCTCACCGCGGACGCCGGCCAGAGCGTCGAGCACCTGCCCGTAGTCGGTGAGGTCGATCTGGATGAAGTCGGGCCCGCGGGGTCCGAACCGGTCGAGGACCACCACGTCGTGACCGGCGTCACAGAGCCGCTTGTGGACGTGGCGACCGAGCTTTCCCGTTCCACCTGTGAGTGCGATGCGCATGGCCCCACTCTATGTGACCGATCACATGCGCGGGGCGCGCGATCTGCTGCCGGACTCCGGTGGGCTCAGGAGGCCCGGGACACGAGCTCCTGCGCGAGCCGCACCAGCGCTTCCTTGGGGGCGCCGTCAGGCAGCTGTGCAAGGTGGCCGACCGCCTGGTCGGCCCGTCGCTGGATCTCGGCACGGGCCTCGTCGATGACCCGGTGCTCGCGCAACGCCGCCAACGCCCGGGCGAGGTTGGCGTCGTCGCTCAGGTCGGCCGCGAGCAGGCCCTTGACCGCCGAGTCGGCGGGATCGTCGGACTGGGCCAGCAGCAGCGTCGGCAGCGTGGGGACGCCCTCGCGCAGGTCGGTGCCGGGGGTCTTGCCCGTGACGTCGGAGGTGATGTCGATGACGTCATCGCTCAGCTGGAAGACCACGCCGATGTCCTCGCCGTAGCCGGCGAGCGCGTCGATGATGGTCCGGTCGGCCTCGGCGACCATGGCGCCGAAGCGTGCCGAGGTCGCGATCAGCGAGCCGGTCTTGTCCGCCAGGACCTTGAGGTAGTGGGTCATCGGGTCGTCGCCCGGCTGCGGTCCCCGAGTGTCCTCGACCTGGCCCTCGACGAGCCGCGCGAACGTCTCGGCCTGGAGCTTGACGAAACCGGGCCCGAGCTCGGCGACGGCGCCGGACGCCCGTGCGAACAGGAAGTCACCGATCAGGATGGCCACCGAGTTGCCCCAGCGGGCGTTGGCGCTCGGAGCGCCCCGGCGCAGGGCGGCCTCGTCCATGACGTCGTCGTGGTAGAGGCTGGCCACGTGGGTGAACTCGACGGCGAGCGCCGCCGTCACCAGGCGCTGCTCGTCAATGGTCGGCCCGAACTCGCTGGCGACCGCGACGAGCATCGGGCGGAACCGCTTGCCCCCCGCCGAGATGAGGTGCCGCGCAGCCTCGGTAGTGAAGGGGTTCTGGGCCACGGCGGCCTGCAGCAGCCGCTCCTCCACGGCGGCCAGGCGTCGTTCCAGCGACTCGTTGAGCGCGTCGGCGTCGTTGATCACGCCATTCCCTTCAACCGTGGCGTCCACGACCGGACGCGCCCGCACAGCCTAACCGCTGGCTCGCGGACGCGCCCAATCGAACCGCCTGCGAACGTGGGTGCCGGAACCGGCCCGCCGGCTCTCAGCGGAGGAACCCGGAGGCCTCGGTGAGGACCTTGACGAACGGACCGGAGTAAAGCCCCAGCACCAGCGTCGCCACGGCGGCCAGCGCCAGCACGAGGATCGTCTGGATCCCGGGACGGGCCACGACCACCTCCTCGTCGTCGGCCTCGTGGAAGTACATGAGGACGACCAGCCGGAGGTAGAAGAAGGCGGCGATGATGCTCGCCAGCACGGCCACCGCGACCAGCCAGGCGTAACCGCCGCGCCAGGCGGCACCGAACACGAGCAGCTTGCCGACGAAGCCACCGGTGAGGGGGATGCCGGCGAAGCTCAGCAGGAACAGGGTCATCGTCGCGGCGAACAGCGGATGCTTCCTGCCGAGACCACGCCAGGATGACAGCGTGGTCGCCTCGCCACCGGCGGTACGCACGAGCATGACCAACCCGAAGGCCCCGATGTTCGCGAAGCCGTAGGCCGCCATGTAGAAGAGGATCGCCCCCGTGGAACCGACCTGCGCGGCGCCGAGCCCGTTGCCGCTGGTACTCGCTCCGGCGACCGCGGTGAGCAGGAAGCCCGCGTGCGCGATCGAGGAATAGGCGAGCATCCGCTTGATGTCGCTTTGCGAGATCGCGACGATCGCCCCGACCAACATGGTGAGCACGGCGATCACCGCGATGAGCGGCTGCCAGTCCCAGCGCAGCGCGCCGAGGCCCGCGTACAGGACGCGGAGCAGCGCGACGACCGCCGCGAGCTTGGTGCAGACCGCCATGAACCCGGTGACCGGGGTCGGGGCGCCGGTGTAGACGTCGGGCGTCCACGAATGGAACGGCACCGCACCGATCTTGAACAGTAGGCCGATCGTCACCAGGCCGAGGCCCGCGACCAGCATGCCGGTGCTCTGCTGCCCGACCGAGATCGCCTTGTCGATGTCGCTGAAGTAGAACGACCCCGAGTAGCCGTACAGCAGGGCTGCGCCGTACAGGAACAGCGCACTCGACAGGGCGCCCAGTAGGAAGTACTTCAGCGCCGCCTCCTGGCTCAACAGCCGCCGGCGGCGCGCCAGGCCCGACAGAAGGTAGAGCGGCAGCGAGAAGATCTCCAGGGCGACGAACATCGTGAGCAGGTCGCCGGAACCCGCGAACAGCATCATGCCGAACACGGCCAGCAGCAGCAGTGGGTAGATCTCCGTGTGTTCGGTGCGGGCCAGGGATGCGCGCCGTTCGAGCGGCGTCCCGGGCATCGCCGCCGCCATCGGGGTGAACGACGACTGACCGGCGCCCACCCGGCGTTCGGCGAACAGCACGAGGGCCATGCCCCCGAACACCAGCAGCCCCGACCAGGCGGCGAGCGTGGGACCGTCGATGACGACCGACCCGAGGGCAGCCACCTGCCGCGTACCCTTGGCCCAGGTGAAGGCGACGCTCAACAGCGCGGCCAGCATCGAGAGGCCCGCGATGATCGTCTGGACGTCACGACGCCGGTGGCGTGGGACGAACGCCTCGAGCAGCACCCCGATGCAAGCACCGGTCAGCACGATGATGAGCGGCGCGAGCAGGGAGTATTCGAGCTTCGGTGCGGTCACTTCGAGTGACTGCAGCAGGCTGGACGTCATCACTTGCCTCCCTGAACGGCGGCCGGCGCGGGATCGGTCATGCCGACGGTGGCCATCGTGGTTTTCGCGGTGTGTTCAACGACTTGGAGCATCGGCTTGGGGTAGAAGCCGAACACCAGAAGCAGGGCGATGAGCGGCACCATGACCAACCGTTCGCGGCCGGTCACGTCCCGGCCCGTGAAATGGGTCTGCACCACCTCGGTCGCCGGTCCGGTCATGGTTCGCTGGTAGGCCAGCAGCACGTAGAGCGCCGCCAGCACGGTGCCGAGCGTCGAGATGGCCGCCAGCCACGGGTGCCGCTGCCAGGTGCCGGCCATCACCATGAACTCGCTGATGAAGCTGCTCATGCCGGGCAGCGCCAGTGTCGACAACCCGGCCACCAGGAACAGGCCGGCACCGACCGGCGCGACCTTCTCGACCCCGCCGAAGGCGCCGATGTCGGCCGATCCGCGACGCTTCACCAGGTAACCGACGGCGAGGAACAGTGCGGCCGTCGAGAACCCGTGGTTGAGCATGTAGAAGATCGACCCCGACAACGACTGGGTCGTCAGGGCGAAGATGCCGAGCACCATGAACCCGAAGTGACTCACCGAGGTGTAACTGATGAGGCGCATGAGGTTGCGGGAACCGATGGCCATCAGCGCGCCCCAGAAGATCGACACGAGGGCCAGGATCAGGATCACCGGGGTGGCCCACTTGCTGGGCTCGGGGAACATCCCCAGGCAGAGCCGGATCATCCCGAAGGTCCCGATCTTGTCCAGGATGCCCACCAGCAACGTCGACGAGCCGGGGGTCGCCTGCTCGGCGGTGTCGGGCAGCCAGGTGTGCACCGGCACCATCGGGGCCTTGACCGCGAACGCGATGAAGAACGCCACGAACAGCCAGCGCCCGGTCGTGCTGCTGAGGTGCAGGGCAGCGACGTCCGAGATGAGGAAGCTCGGCGCGCCCGCCTGCGCGGTCTGGACGCCGACGCCGATGACACCGAACAGCATCACCAACCCGCCGGCCAGGCTGTAGATCAGGAACTTCACCGCTGCCTGCGCACGCCGCGGACCGCCCCAGCCGCCGATCAGGAAGTACATCGGGATCAGAGTCGCCTCGAACACGAGGTAGAACAGCAGGACGTCGGTGGCCATGAACACGAGCAGCGCGAACGACTCGAGCACCAGGGCGAGACCGAAGAAGGCCGACGTGCCCCAGCGGGCGCCCGGCTCCTCCCCGACATGCCACTCGGCGAGCAGCACGGCGGGCACCAGCACCACCGTGAGCAGCACCATGGCCTTGCCCATGCCGTCGAGGCCGAGCGCATAGTGCGCCCCGATGGAGCCGATCCAGGTGACGTCCTCGCTGAGGGAGCTACTGGAGAAGAAGGCCACGAGACCCAGAACCAGCGTCAGCAGCGACACCCCGATGCCGACAAGGCGTCCGGTGGCCCCCCTGACCCAGATCAGTGCCAGACCGCCGATGAGCGGCACGGCCGCCAGCACGGTGAGAAGCGGGAAACTCATCTCTCTCCTCCCCTCAGCCGATCTGGCCGAGGATCAGCACGACACCCACGAGGATGGTTCCGAACACCATCGTGAGCGCGTACGAGCGGACGTAACCGTTCTGGACCCGGCGGAGCAGGGCCGAGGTTCCCCCGACGATGCCGGCGGAGTTCATCACGCTGCCATCGACGACCTTGACGTCGAGGACGTCGACACCGGCCACCAGCGCCTGACCGGGCCGCATGAACACGGCCTCGTTGAAGGCGTCGCCGTACAGGTCGTGGCGACCTGCCACGGTGAAGGGGTTGCGGGACACCGGCGCGGTCGAGGGGACGTCCGCACGGAAGAACCACCAGCCGAGGAAGATCCCGACGGCGACCAGCGCCATCGTGATGAGGCCGGTCGCGGTGACGTGGAACAACCCGACGTTGTCGACCTGGGCACCCGTGGGGGGCGCGAGCCAGCCCCCGATCCAGTTGTTCATCACCAACCCGGCGACGAGCGAGGCGACGCCGAGGATCCACAGCGGGATCGTCATGACGGCCGGCGACTCGTGCGGCTGGACACCGTCGAGCCAACGCTTCTGGCCGACGAACGTCATCATCATGAGCCGGGTCATGTAGAACGCGGTGACCGCCGCGCCGAGCATCGCGAGCAGGCCGAGCGTGAACGACTTGGTGAACGCCGCCTCAATGATCTGGTCCTTCGAGTAGTAGCCGGCGGTGAACGGGAACCCGATGATCGCCAGGTAGCCCATGGCGAAGGTGAGGAAGGTGGCGGGCATCATCTTGCGCAGCGCCCCGTAATGCCGCATGTTGACGTCGTCGTTCATGCCGTGCATGACCGATCCGGCGCCGAGGAACATGTTGGCCTTGAAGAAGCCGTGGCTGAGCAGGTGGAAGATCGCGAACGCGGCGCCGATCGGACCGAGCCCGGCGGCGAGCATCATGTATCCGATCTGGCTCATCGTCGACCCGGCGAGGACCTTCTTGATGTCGTCCTTGGCGGTACCGATCCACGCGCCGAACAGCAGGGTGACGGTGCCGACGATGGCGACCCCGAGCGTGGCGGCCGCGGTCTGCTCGTAGATCGCGTGGCTGCGCACGACCAGGTAGACGCCCGCCGTGACCATGGTCGCGGCATGGATGAGGGCCGACACCGGGGTGGGGCCCTCCATCGCGTCGAGCAGCCAGGACTGCAACGGCACCTGCGCGGACTTGCCACACGCGGCGAGCAGCAGGAGGAACCCGAGCAGGGTCGCCCACCCGTGGCTGAGATGCGCTGCGTTGTTGTTGACGTCGATGAATGACGACGAACCGAACTGCGCCAGCATCGTGAAGATCGCCATGGTGAGCCCGAGGTCACCGACGCGGTTGACGACGAACGCCTTCTTCGCCGCCACCGCCGCGGAGTTCCGGTCCTGCCAGAACCCGATCAGCAGGTACGAGGCCAGGCCGACGCCCTCCCAGCCGATGAACAGCACCAGGTAGTTGTTGGCCAGCACCAGCGTCAGCATGGCGGTGATGAACAGATTGAGGTAGGCGAAGAAGCGACGACGCCGGGGGTCGTGGGCCATGTAGCCGATCGAGTAGATGTGGATCAGCGAGCCGACCCCGGTGACCAGCAGCACGAAAACGATCGACAACTGATCGACGAGCAGCCCGACCCGGATGTCCCATGCGCCGGAGGGGATCAGGTCCCACATCGGCACCGACACCGCACGCTGGTCGACGGGTCGGCCGAGCATCTGGACGAACAGGACGAGTCCGATGACGAACGAGATGATCGGGGCGAGCGTGGCCACGATGTGGCCCCACGCGTCGCTGGCGCGACCGGCGAGCAGCAGCACCGTGGCCCCGAGCGCGGGGATGGCGATCATCAACCACGCGTAACTGAACAGGCCGGTGGCGGCCACGGGGTTGACTGTTTCCAGAAGATTCACCGGGGTCCCCTCAGAACTTCAGCAGGTTCGCGTCGTCGACCGAGGCCGAACGTCGGGTACGGAAGATGGTCACGATGATCGCCAGACCCACCACGACCTCGGCGGCCGCGACGACCATCACGAAGAACGCGCCGATCTGGCCGTCGAGGTTGCCGTTGACGTTGGAGAAGGTGACCATCGCGAGGTTGGTGGCGTTGAGCATCAACTCGATCGACATGAACGCGACGAGCGCGTTGCGACGCAGCAGGAAACCCAGCACGCCGATGCTGAACAGCAGGGCCGACAGTATCAAGTAGCTGTTCGGGTTCATGACAGGGCCTCCTCGGCCTCAGCGGCCGCCTGCTGGATCTCGGCGTAGACGGCGTGGGTGGGGGCCTTGAGCTCTCCGGCGTCGACGATCGCCCCGCGGGCGAGCAACGTCTTCGACACCGACGAGTCGGCGACCGACCCGTCGGGCAGCAGCGCCGGGGCGCTGATGGAGTTGGTGCGTGCGAAGACGCCCGAACTCGGCAGCGGGCCCAGGTGGGCGCCGTCGGAGACGAAGTCGCGCATCCGCTGCTGCAGCGCCTCCTTCTGCCGCACCTTCGGGAACAGGTTCTCCCCGTGCGCCAGCACCATGGCCGCGAGGGCGGCGGTGATGAGCAGCGCCGAGGTGGCCTCGAAGGGGAACACCCAGCGGGTGAAGATGCGCTCGGCGAGTGCCGGCACGTTGCCCCCGGCGGCGCTGGTCGCACCGGCGAGTCCGGCACTGGAGCCGATGATGGCCCGGCCGACCCCGGCGATGAGCAGGATGACCAGGCCGAGGGCGCCGAGCACCGATGCAATCCAGTGATGCTTGATCGTCTCGATGATCGAGTCGGACACGTCTACGCCGACGAGCATGACCACGAACAGGAACAGCATGAGGATCGCCCCGGTGTAGACGACGATCTGGGCGACGAACAGGAAGGGCGCGTCGAGGGCGGCGTACTGCACGGCCAGGCTGACCATCACCAGGGCCAGCGACAGCGCGGAGTGCACCGCCTTGCGGCTGAACACCACCCCGAGCGCCGCCAGGACCATGACGGGGGCCAGGATCCAGAACGCAACCTGCTGGGCGCCGACGAGCGGCACCAGCAGCGGAATCAACATCGCGGTCATCAGTGGTTCGCTCCTGGGTACGTAGCGTCGTGACGCATCTGCTGGGCGAGTTCCTGGGTCGTCTTGGCCTGCGCCACGGCAGCAGGACGGACCTCGCCTTCGTAGTTCCCGGCCCGCGAATCGACCTGGCCGCTGGTGGGCAGCCCGAGGAAGTAGTCCTTCTCGTGATCGCCCAGGCGGCGCGGATGCGGCGGCTGTTCCATGCCGGGCAGCAGCGGCGCCAGCAGGTCGGACTTCTCGTAGATCAGTTTGGCCCGGGTGTTGTCTGCCAGCTTGAACTCGTTGGTCATCGTCAGCGCGCGGGTGGGGCACGCCTCGATGCACAGTCCGCACAGGATGCAGCGCAGGTAGTTGATCTGGTAGACGCGTCCATACCGCTCACCCGGGGAGAACCGGGCGTCGTCGGTGTTGTCGGCGCCCTCGACGTAGATCGCGTCGGCAGGGCAGGCCCAGGCGCACAGCTCACAGCCCACGCACTTCTCCAGGCCGTCGGGCCAGCGGTTCAGCTGGTGCCGCCCGTGGAAGCGGGGCGCGGTGACCTTCGCCTTGCCCTTCTGCGGGTAGCCCTGGGTGAAGGTCTTGCGGAAGATGGTCTTGAACGTGACGCCGAAACCGGCCCACGGATCGAGGATGCCCATCAGGAATCAGCTCCCGTCTCATCGAACGAGGAATCGGCGGCCTGCGGCGGCGAGTGGTCGGCGGTCGAGCGCACCACACCGGCCATCTCGGGCAGCCGCTGGCCGGGCATCGGAGGCACCGGGTAGCCGCCGGCGAACGCGTCGAACACCTCCTCGTCGTCGGGTATCTCGTAGGGTTCCTCCTTGCTCGGCAGGAACAGCGAGGCGACCAGCACGACGATGATCACTCCGAGGATCCCGAGGAAGACCGGACTGCGGAACCAGTGGAAGGACTGCGCCGACTTCAGCGTGGCGACCAGCAGGAGCCACACGAGGGAGATCGGGATGAGCCACTTCCAGCCGAGATCCATGAACTGGTCGTAGCGGAAGCGTGGCAACGTACCCCGCAGCCACACGAACACGCTGATCAGCAGCTGGACCTTGAGCAGGAACCAGACGATGCCGATCCAGCCGTTGTCGAGCACATGGACGAGGTTGAACGGCCAGGGGGCGCGGTACCCGCCGAGGAACAGCGTGGTGGCCACGGCCGAGACCGTGGCCATGTTGATGTATTCGGCCAGGAAGTACGTGGCGTAGCGGAACCCGCTGTACTCGGTGATGTAGCCGCTGACCAGTTCGGACTCGCACTCGGGCAGGTCGAACGGCGCGCGGTTGGTCTCGCCGACCATCGCGATCGCATAGATGATGAAGCTCGGGAACAGCAGCAGCGCGTACCAGCCTGGCAGGTGGGTATTGAAGCTGCCGATCATCAGCGGGCTCGCCTGCGCGGTGACGATCTGCGATGTGGACATCGACCCGGCGAACAGGAACACCGCCACCAGCGACAGGCCCATCGCGACCTCGTAGGAGATCATCTGGGCGCTGGAGCGCAGACCGCCGAGCAGGGAGTAGGTGGAGTTCGACGCCCACCCGGCCAGCACGATGCCGTAGATGCCGATGGACGCGCTGGCGAGAATGAACAGGACCGCCACCGGCAGGTCGGTGAGCTGGAGGTGCGTCTGGTGGCCGAACATCGTCACCTCGCCGCCGAACGGGATCACCGACCACGAGGTGAAGGCCGCCACCCCGGTGAGCACCGGCGCGAGGTTGAACACCACCTTGTCGGTGTTGTCGGGACGGAAGTCCTCCTTGAGCAGGAGCTTCGCCCCGTCGGCCATCGCCTGTCCCAGTCCTCCGGCCCACGTGGGATTCATGATCGGGCCGAGGCGGTGCTGCATCTTCGCGACCAGTCGGCGCTCGTACCAGACGTTGAAGATCGTCCAGACGAGCAGGATCACGAACAGCAACACCACCTTGATCAGCACGATCCACCAGGGATCGGCACCGAAGACGGCGTTTTCGAGCGGAATCATTCCTGACCTCCAACCTCGGGCGCGGCGGCGAGCGCCACATGGGCACGTCCGGCGCGGGCGACCGGAATCGTCACGCCGAGAGCGAGAGACTGGGACGGCAGCCACACGACGTTGTCGAGCATGTCGGGCACGACCTCGACGGGCACGGTGACCGACACCTCGTCGACCTCAACCCTTGCCCACTCACCGCCGGCGAGACCGCGCTCGGCCGCCGTGCGCGCCGACAGCCGAACCACCGCCGGACGGGCCGTGGCGGCGAGGGTGTCGACGCCGTCAAGACCGGCCGACCGGTCGATGAGCTCACGCCAGGTGGCCAGGCGCAGGCCCGGTGTCGCACCTGCCGCGGGCACCCGTGGAGCCGCCACCCGCTCGCCCGACCAGGCATCGAACTCGCGCAGCTCGCCGAGTGCCTGACCGTTGCTGCGCATCCCGAGCGACGAGCCGAGCGCGTCGGCGAGCGCCGCGAGGATGCGGGTTTCGGTCATCGGTGCCGTGTTCGCCCGGTTGACGACCGTGACGTGGCGGGACCGGTGCTCCCAGTTGACGAACGTGCCGTTCTGTTCCTCGACGAGCGGAACGGGCAGCACCACGTCGGCCCGCTGGGCGACCGCGCTGAGTCGCTGCTCGAAGCTGATGAGGAAGCCGACGTTCTCGAACGCGGCGAGCGCGGCGGCCGGGTCGGCGAGATCGTCGGGCTGGAGGCCCCCGACCACGAGCGCCTTGAGCGACCCGTCGGAGGCCCCGCGCAGGATCGCGTCGGTGTCGAGTCCGGGCTCGGTCGGCAGTTCGACGCCGTCCCACATCGTCGACACGTCGACCCGTGCGGCGGGCTGGTCGACGGGACGCCCACCGGGCAGCACCGTCGGAAGGCAGCCGGCGTCGATCGCCCCGACCTCGCCGGCCCGACGCGGGATCCAGGCGATCCGGGCACCCGTGCGCTCGGCCAGCGCGGCCACCGCGCTGAGGGTGCCGGAGGACGCGGCGGCCCGCTCCCCCACGAGGATGATGCTTGAGTCGTCGAGGTCGCCGGCGAGCGACGTGAGCGCGGCGGCTTCGCCACCCTGCGCCGCCTGCACGAGCGTCGCCTGCAGCTTGCGCGAGCTCGCCGACAACAGCGGTGCGACGGTGAGCACCCTGGTGTGGTGCTTGCGCACGGCCTTTCGGAGCCGGAGGAACACGATCGGCGACTCGTCCTCGGGTTCGAAGCTCACGAGGACGACGGTGCCGGCCCGCTGCAGGTCGGCGTAGGTGACCGATTCACTGAGCCCGCGGCCGGCGACGACCGCGGAGAGGAACCGGGTCTCCTCCTCGGAGATCGCCCGGGCCCGGCAGTCGATGTTGTTGGTGCCGAGAACACCGCGGGCGAAGCGGGAGAACGAGTAGGCCGACTCCTGCAGGAGCCGGCCGCCCGTGAGCACACCGACCGCGCGGCCGGCGGCCGACAGCCCCGCCACAGCGGCGTCGATGGCCTCGTACCAACTGGCCTGCACGAGTTCGCCGTTGCGGCGCACGAGGGGTGTCGTGACCCGGTCGTCCATTCGTCCGTAGTGGAAGGCGAAGCGACCCTTGTCGCAGTTCCACTCCTCGTTCACCTCGGGGTCGTTGCCGGCGAGCCGACGCTTCACCTGGAAGTGCCGGTGGTCGGTGCGCAGGGCGCAGCCCGCCGCGCAGTGCTCGCACGCGGTCTCGACGCTCACAAGGTCGAACGGGCGGCTCTGGAAGCGGTAGTCGGCGCTGGTGAGCGCCCCGACGGGGCAGATCTGGATGACGTTGCCCGAGAAGTAGGAGTCGTAGGGCCGTTCCTCGTAGAAGCCGACCTGCTGCAGCGCGCCGCGCTCGACCAGGGCGATGAACGGGTCGCCCGAGATCTGCTCGCTGAAGCGGGTGCACCGTGCGCACAGCACACAGCGCTCGCGGTCGAGAAGCACCTGGGCGCTGATGTTGATCGGTTTCGGGAAGGTGCGCTTGGCCCCGCCGTAGCGGCTCTCGCCGTGTCCGTGCGAGAGGGACTGGTTCTGCAGGGGGCATTCGCCGCCCTTGTCGCAGATCGGACAGTCGAGCGGGTGGTTGATGAGGAGGAACTCGAGCATGCCCTCCTGCGCCTTGTGGGCCACCGGTGAGGTGAGCTGCGTGCTCACCTTCATTCCCGGAGCCGCCTCGATGGTGCATGACGCCTGCGGCTTGGGGAACCCGCGACCGTTGCCCGCGTCAGGGATCTCGACCATGCACTGGCGGCAGGCGCCCACCGGGTCGAGCAGCGGGTGGTCGCAGAACCGCGGGATGACGATGCCGAGCTGCTCGGCCGCGCGGATGACCAGTGTGCCCTTGGGCACACTGACCTCGAGGCCGTCGATGGTCAGGGTGACCAGTTCGGGCTTCGGAGCGACCTCGCTGCCGGTGCTGGACTTGCTCGTGTCGACGCTCATGCGTGTGCCTCCACAGCGGTACGCGGCTCATCGGTGGACGGGGGGGTGGCGAACAGCGCGCTCTTCTCGTACGGGAACAGCTCCCAGGCCGGGGTGTGGTAGCCCGCCTCGAACTCCTCCCGGAAGTGCTTGACGGCACTGGTCACACAGGCGACGCCACCGTCGGCGAGGGCGCAGAAGCTGCGTCCACCGATGTTCTCGCAGACGTCGAGCATCTTCTCGATGTCGCCCTCCTGCGCGGTTCCGGCCTCGAACTTCTGCAGCATCTGCACGAGCCACCAGTTGCCCTCACGGCAGGGGGTGCACTTGCCGCACGACTCGTGGTTGTAGAACTCGATCCACCGCAGCGTGGTGCGAACCACCGAGGTGGTCTCGTCGAAGCACTGGAGCGCCTTGGTGCCGAGCATGCTGCCCGCCGCGGCCATCGACTCGTAATCGAGGGGCAGGTCGACATGCTCGGAGGTGAGGATCGGGGTGGACGAGCCACCGGGGGTGAAGAACTTCAGCTGGTGTCCCTCACGCATGCCGCCGGCCAGCTCGAGCAGCTGGTGCAAGGTGACGCCCATCGGGGCCTCGAACTGGCCGGGATTGCGCACGTGCCCCGACAGCGAGTAGAGCGTGTAGCCCTTGCTCCGCTCCGTGCCCATCGAGGCGAACCAGGTGGCGCCGTTGAGCACGATCGCCGGAACCGAACTGATCGACTCGACGTTGTTGATCACGGTGGGGCTCGCGTAGAGGCCGGCGACGGCGGGGAACGGCGGACGCAGGCGGGGCTGGCCCCGGCGTCCCTCGAGCGAGTCGAGCAGCGCGGTCTCCTCGCCGCAGATGTACGCGCCCGCACCTGCGTGGACGATGATCTCAAGGTCGAAGCCGGTGCCGAGAATGTTCTTGCCGGCGTAACCCGCCGAGTACGCCTCCCGGACCGCCTGCTGGACGCGGCGGATCACGTGCAGCACCTCGCCGCGGACGTAGATGAAGGCGGTGTGGACGCCGATCGCGTAGGAGCTGATGACGACGCCCTCGACCAGAGTGTGGGGCGAGGCCATCATGAGCGGCATGTCCTTGCACGTGCCGGGCTCGGACTCGTCGGCGTTGACCACCAGATACTTGGGATTCGGGTTGTCCTTCGGAACGAACGACCACTTCATGCCCGTGGGGAAACCCGCGCCGCCACGGCCACGAAGCTGCGAGTCCTTCACGACGCCCATGACGTCGCCCGGGCTCATCGTGAGCGCTTTCCGCAGCGCCTTGTAGCCGTCCCGCCGCTCGTAGTTGGTGAGCTTCCAGGCTCGGTCGTCGGCCCAGTTGGCCGACATGACGGGGGTGAGCAGGTCGGTCACTTCGACTCCTCCTCTGCCGGGGCAGGGATCGCTGCCGGGTCGGGAGCGTGCCAGCCGTGTTCCTGGGCGATCCGCAGGCCCAGCACCGACGGATCACCGGCGGCGGGACCCTCGTCGGCGCGACCGTCGGGGAAGCCGGCGATGACCCGCTCGGCCTCGCGCCAGCTGGTGATCCGCGCACCGCGCGTGGAATGCACCTCCTGGCCGGCCGCCAACTCGTCGATCAGTTCGTCGGCCCGCTCGGGGGTCATGTTGTCCATGAACTCCCAGTTGACCGTCATGATCGGGGCGAAGTCGCAGGCCGCGTTGCACTCGATCCGGTCGAGACTGAAGGTGCCGTCGGGGGTCGTCTCGCCGTCGTGGATGCCCAGCTTGTGCTCCATGCGCTCGAGCAGCACGTCGCCGCCCATCACCGCGCACAGGGCCGTCGTGCAGACCCCGATGTGGTGCCGGCCGCCCGGACGCCGCTTGTACATGGTGTAGAACGTCGCGACGCCGCTCACCTGCGCGGTGGTGATGCCGAGGATGTCGGCGCACACCTCGATGCCACGCGGCGAGATCCGACCGTCGACCGACTGCACCAGGTGCAGCATCGGCAGCAGTGCGGAACGGGCCTGCGGATAGCGGGACGCCAGCTGCTCGAGTTCCTCGATCGTCTTGTCGTCGATGTTGGTCGACTGGTCGTCGAGGTCGATGCCGCCGGAGTTCGGGAAGTAGCTCGTGAATTCGTGACCGCTCACCGGTCAACACCTCCAAGGACTGGGTCGAGCGAGGCGACGGCCACCACGACGTCGGACATCATGCCGCCCTCGCACATGACCGGCGCGGACTGCAGGTGGTTGAACCCGGGGTCGCGGAAGTGCGCCCGGTAGGGACGCGTTCCGCCGTCGGAGACGAGGTGCACGCCGAGTTCGCCCTTGGGGCTCTCGATCGCCTGGTAGACCTGACCCGCCGGCACCGTGAAACCCTCGGTGACGAGCTTGAAGTGATGGATCAGGGCCTCCATCGACTCGCCCATGATGTGCTTGATGTGCTCGTTGCTGTTGCCCTGACCGTCGGCACCCAGCGACATCTGCGCCGGCCAGCCGATCTTCGGATCGTCGATCATCACGCGTTGTCCGACCGACTTCTCGAGCCGCTCGGCCACCTGGCGGACAATCTTCAGCGATTCCCACATCTCCGCCAGGCGCACGCGGAAGCGTCCATAGGCGTCGGCGCTGTCCCACGTGCAGACATCGAAGTCGTAGGTCTCGTAGCCACAGTAGGGCTGCGTCTTCCGCAGATCCCACGGGTAGCCGATCGACCGCAGCGGCGGACCGGACACACCCATGGCCATGGCGGTCGGCAGGTCCATGTAGGCCACGTTCTGCATCCGACCCTTGAAGATCGGGTTCTCGTTGCAGAACGCCGCGTATTCGGGCAGGTGCTTCTCGAGCCAGCTGATCAGTTCCCGCAGCCGGTCAAGGCCGTCCTCGGGCAGGTCGCTGGCGACGCCGCCGGGACGGACGTAGGCGTGGTTCATCCGTAGGCCGGTCAGGGCCTCGAGGAAATCGAGGATCATCTCCCGCTCGCGGAACCCAATGGTCATCACCGTGAGGGCGCCGATCTCCATGCCACCGGTGCCGATCGCCACCAGGTGGGAGGCGATCCGGTTGAGTTCCATCACGAGCACGCGCAACTCCGTCGCCCGCTGCGGGATCCTGTCGGTGATCCCGAGCAGCTTCTCGACGCCGAGACAGTAGACGGCCTCGTTGAACAGCGGCGACACGTAGTCCATGCGGGTGCACAAGGTGACGCCCTGGGTCCAGGTGCGGACCTCCATGTTCTTCTCGATGCCCGTGTGCAGGAACCCGATGCCCGGGCGGAGCGAGACGACCGTCTCGCCGTCCATCTCGAGGATCAGGCGCAACACACCGTGGGTCGAGGGATGCTGCGGGCCCATGTTGACGACGATGGTCTCGTCGCCCCGCTCGGCCTGCTCGGCGACGATGTCGTCCCAGTCGCCACCCTGAGCGAGGTAGACACGGTCGGCCGGTTCTTCACCCGGCTGGGCGAAAACGTCTTCAGTCGCTGCGTGCGTCATCAGTTGTAGTTCCTCCGCTGGTCGGGTGGCGGCACGGTGGCGCCCTTGTACTCCACGGGGATGCCGCCGAGCGGGTAGTCCTTGCGCTGCGGGTGCCCCTGCCAGTCGTCGGGCATGAGGATCCGAGTGAGCGCGGGGTGCCCGTCGAAGATCACCCCGAACATGTCCCAGGTCTCCCGCTCGTGCCAGTCGGCCATCGGGTAGGTGGCCACCACTGACGGCATGCGCGGGTCGGCGTCGGGCACCGACACCTCGAGACGGATGCGTCGGTTATGGGTGATCGACAACAGGTGGTACGCGACGTGCAGTTCAGCGCCGAGGTCGCCGGGGTAGTGGACGCCGGAGACGCTGACGCAGGCCTCGAAGCGCAGCTGCGGATCGTCGCGCAACTGCTTGACCAGTTCCGGCAGTTCCTCGCGACGCACGTGGAAGGTGATCTCGCCGCGGTCGATCACGATCCGGCCGGTGCTGAAGTCGGGAACCAGTTCGCCCATCCGCGCGGCCACCAGGTCGAACCAT
>JAJXWF010000172.1 GCA_021781735.1 Actinomycetes bacterium | reverse complement strand
CGGATACGTCGGTGCACAGCCACCGGCGCTCACGCATCCGTTGTGGAGCCCCTCCCGGCCGGTCACACCGGTCGAAGAGTTGGCGGCCCGGGAACCGGACGCGGGTTCGCGGCCCCGGACGGTGATGTATCACGGGCGCGGCGCTCCTGACGGGCAACTGCTCGCTTCGGAAGGCCCAGCCATGTTCGATCAGACCCCGAGGGTCCACGCCACCCGATCAACCCGACTCCGCCCGGGCGGCTGGGGCCGCGCGGCCCGCTGCCGCCCACCCGCCCGGGCGATGTTCCCCTGCGGCCGGCCGGGGATCGCCCTCCCCCGCCACCGGTCGTCAACCCCGCTCCCGTCATTCCCCCCAGCGTCGCGAGGGCGCACGGAGCACGGGTCCTCGACCCGGTGAACAGCCCGCCAGCGCCGTCGGGGCCGGCCACGCGCCGGGTCCGGTTGATCTCGGACGCCATACCGGCCGATGCTGCTCTCGCTCGGCGCGGCCGGCCTCGCCGAGCGAGAGGTCGATCTCGCCCACCTCATGCTGCGCGACCCCAACTGCGCGAGCATGCCGAGTTTCGCGAGCAGGCCGTATTGCCCGACGGCGCCGTGCTGCGCCGGCATGCCCACCGGGGCGTCGTCCACCCAGTGCGGGCTCCCGGGCTGGGCGGACGCCGCCCGTCGCCGTCGTGCTGCCCGATCCCGCCCTGGCCGTCGAAAGCTTCCGCGTCCGCCGGTGGTGGTCGTGCCCGACCCGAGCCTCGGCCAGCGCCCCTGGTTCCAGGACCCACCACGGCCACCGATGAGGTGCGGGCGACGGACACCTGCTCGGCCGCCACGGCGACGTGCCCGGCAGCTCGGTGCTCGCCGAGCCGGTGGACCCGCAGAGCGGGGCCCTGCCCGGTGACGCCGGCCACGGCACGTTCATCCCCGGGCTGATCCGCCAGGTCTGTCCGCAGGCCCGCATCCTGGCGATCCCCGTGGTCTCCGACGCGGGCGTGGTGTCCGAACCCCGCTTCATCTCCACACTGCAGTGGCTGCTCGCCCGGCAGTCGAGGGCCCTGCGGGTGGGGGACGCCGGCGAGCTGATCGACCCGTCGGCGCGTTCACCTGCTTCGGTTCGCCCTGGGCGCGCAGTGCTCCTCGCTGGATAGGAAGGCCCCGGTTGAATCACCGTTCGACGTTTTCCCCCGTAGTCGCGGAACAACGTCGAATGTTGTTGCGGAGGCGAGCGGACGCCGGGAGGACCACGCGGTCACTGGAGGTTTCCGCCCCGACGAGTGAGCGATACCGCAGCATTTCACGCGCCGGCGATTGTCGCCGGCCACGTCGTCCAGTGAATCGACGGACTGCCTTTGGTGGTGGCGGCTCGGCCCCGTTCACCGACAATCGTGGATGTCGGTGGAGCCGCCAATTCGCCACCGAATCGCCGCCCGTTGTCACGGTTACCGGGCGATGCGACCTCTATCCACCTGGGGTTCCCGAATTCGGGGGTACTTCTCGCGCTGCGCACGGCCCCGCTCAAGGTCTACCTCGCGAAGGCACCCAGCCCCCCTCGGCCACCTCGGTGTCACTGAGCACCGCCCCCGTCGGCAAGCGGATCATCCACCGCGACCGCCTCCTCGACGCCGAGCAACGGGTGATTCGGGCGGGTGTGCCGAGTCCGTGACACGATCGGACCATGCTGTTCGCGCGTGTCGTCGACACCTCCCGGACGGTGGCGGCCACGCGTTCCCGCAGCACGAAGGCGGCCGAGCTGGCCGACCTGCTCCGGCAGGCCGCCGACGAGGGGCCCCGCGCCATCGAGTTGGTCACCTCGTTCCTGTCGGGGGTCGTGCCGCACGGTCGGCTCGGAGTCGGCCACCGGACGCTCGCGACCCGTGGGCCGGCGGCGTCCGCCCCATCCCTGACGCTGGCTGACGTCGACGCCGCGTTCACCACCCTGGTCGCCGTCGGCGGCGAGGGTTCCACCCAGGCCCGACACGACCTCGTCGACGGCCTCTTCTCCCGGGCGACGGCCTCCGAGCAGCGGTTTCTGCGCGGACTGATCACCGGCGACGTGCGACAGGGGGCGCTCGACGGCGTCATGCAACTGGCGGTCGCCGAGGCTGCCGACGTCCCGGTGGCCGTGGTGAGGCGGGCCGCGATGTTCACCGGGCGGCTCGCACCGGTGTCGGTGGCCGCGCTCACCGAGGGATCCGAGGCCCTGACCGCCATCGGTCTGCAGGTGCTGCGGCCCATCGCGCCGATGCTGGCGGCCGCGAGTCCGACCCTCGCAGAGGCCCTGGTGGCGGATCCACCCGGGTGGTCGGTCGAGTGCAAGTACGACGGCATCCGGATCCAGGCGCACAAGCGCGACACCGACGTGCGGATCTTCACCCGATCACTCGACGACATCACCCAGCGGCTTCCCGAGGTCGTCGAGGTCATCGCCGCGCTGCCCGCGAACGCCCTGGTGGTCGACGGGGAGGCGATCGCACTGCGCCCCGACGGGAGACCCCAGCCATTCCAGATCACCGGCGCGCGCACGGCGTCCAGCCGCGACCCCGAGCACCTTCGCCGCGAAACACCCCTCACAACGATCCTGTTCGACCTTCTGCACCTCGACGGGCACACCCTGCTCGACCAGCCGCTCGCCGAGCGTCGCGCGCTGCTGCAGTGGCTCGTGGAGCCCGGGAACCTCGTGCCGTCAGTGCAAACCGGTGACCTGGGTGCCGCGGAGGAGTTCAACGCCCGGATGCTGGCCGGTGGCCACGAGGGTGTGGTGGTCAAGCAGCTGTCGGCCGCATACAGCGCCGGGAGGCGCGGGGCCGGCTGGATCAAGGTGAAGCCGCGCCACAGCCTCGACCTCGTCGTGCTTGCGGTCGAACGGGGATCGGGGCGCCGCCGCGGCACGCTCTCGAACATCCACCTCGGAGCCCGCGACCCCGGAAGTCCCACCGGGTGGGCGATGCTCGGCAAGACCTTCAAGGGCATGACCGATGCCATGCTCGCCTGGCAGACCGAGCGGTTCTCCGAGCTGGCCGTCGCCGACGACGGGTGGGTCGTGACCGTGCGTCCCGAGCAGGTCGTCGAGATTGCGTGCGACGGTCTGCAGCGGTCGTCGCGCTACCCCGCTGGGGTGGCGCTGCGGTTCGCCCGCGTCGTGCGATATCGCGACGACAAGACGGCCGCGGACACCGACACACTCGAGACGGTGCGCGCCCTGTGGCCCGAGCCCAAGTGAGGCGAGGACGCCGCGCGGCTCAACTCACCAGGAGATCGTGCGGCCGCGACGGTCGAGGAAGTGCGGCCCCGTTGCTCGCCGATGACCGTGACGAGTCGGGGGATGCTCTCCTCGATGGTCAAGGGAGCGGCGGGACCACCCACCCCGGTGTTCCTGATCCACCCGGGCGCCGTCAGCAGCAGGGTGCGAGTGTCGTCGCGGCGGCGGGCGGCGTAGCTGCGCATGAGCTGATTCAGCGCCGACTTGCTCGCCCGGAAGATCTCGAAGCCGCCCCCCTCGTTGTTGGCGATGCTGCCCTGCCCCGAGGACATGATCGCGATGGTCCCGTCGGCGGCGACGAACTCCCTGAGCCTCTCGATCACGCGCATCGGGCTCAGGGCGTTGATGACCATGAGGCGGGTGAACTCCGCATCCGTGACATCGGCGACGGTCTCATCCGGGCCGTTGGTGACGCCGGCGTCGACGAACAGCAGGTCGAACGTGCGCCCCGCCAGCCGATCGTGCAGCCCGAGGATCTGCCCGGGCTCACCGATGTCGACGGGCTCGATCTTCAACCGCCCGCCCGCGACGGGGAGCAGGTCGTGCAACGCGGTGCGGCGCGCCCCGCGAATGGTCGCGACGACAGCGCGCCCCGGTCGAGATACTCCGCGGCCAGGGCGCGTCCGAGGCCTCGGGATGCGCCGATGAGCAGGATCGTGCCGTGCCTCGGAGTCGGAGTCGCAGTCACGACTCGAACCTGGCCGGTGGCTCGAAGCGGCACTCGGGCGCTGCGGCCGGGGTTCGGTCAGACCGGCGTGATGACGCCGCCGGCGAGCAGGCCGACGAGCACCAGCCCGAGGATCACGCGATAGATGATGAACGAGGTGAACGAGTTCTTCGACACGAACCGCAGCAGCCAGCCGATCGAGAAGTAGGCCACGACGAACGACACGAGAGTGGCCACCAGGGTGGGTCCCCAGCCGACGGTCGAGGAGATCTGCTTGGACGCCGTGATCGACTCGAGCGCTCCCGCGGCGATCAGGGCGGGGATGCCCATGAAGAAGCTCAGCCGGGTGGCGGTCACGCGGTCGAATTTTCGGAACAGACCCGCGGAGATCGTCGCCCCCGAGCGGGAGATTCCGGGGAACAACGGCGACAGCGCCTGGTAGAGCCCGATGATGACGGCATCCTTCACGGTGACGTCGTGCACCGTGCGGGTGGTGTTGCGGGCCCGGTCGGCGATCCACATGACCACGCTCCACACCAGCAGCGCGATCGCGACCACCCAGAGGTTGCGCAGCGGACCCTCGATCTCCTTCTTGAACGCGAGGCCCACCACGGCCACGGGGATCGAGCCGAGGATCACTCCCCACCCCAGCCGGTAGTCGGGGTCGGCGCGGCGCTCCCTGTTGGCCAGCCCACCGATCCATGCGGCGACGATCCGCACGATGTCCTTCCAGAAGAAGATCACCGCGGCGATGATCGCGCCCACCTGGATGATCGCGGTGAACGCGGTGATCCCGGCACCCTCGATGTCGTAGCCGAGCAGCTTCTCGACCACGTTGAGGTGGCCGGTGCTCGACACCGGCAGGAATTCGGTGATGCCCTCGACGATGCCGAGCAGTATGGCGTCGAACCAGTTCACGGGTGGGTCTCCTGGGTGGGGTCCTCAGTCGGCCACCCGGCCGGGTGCCACCACACAGGCTAGGGGAGCGGGCTCCCGGCGGGGAATTCCACCATTGACGTTCAACCGAAGTTCAACACGGGCCTCCCGTCCACAGGGACGCCGGAATGCCCCGGTTGTCCACAGCCCCACCGATTCGTGCGTCCGCCAGGTCGGGGGATCGGGACAGTTCTCACGAACCGTCCCGCGCCCCTTCACGCACGTGGATCCCCCGCATCCCCATCACCTGACAGGAGAACTCCCATGAGCACCCCGATCCCCATGAGTACCCCGACGCCCATGAGTACCCCGACCCCCATGAGTACCCCGACCCCGACCCTGTCTGAGGGGGCCGTCACCCCGGCCGTGGCACCGGCGAGCGGACCCGCCCGGAGTTTCGGTCCGGGTCCGAGAGCCGAGATCGGCCCCGTCCCCGACTCCGCGACTCCCGGCGAGGCCGGAATGGGATCGGAGGTCGTGGGCGACCATGCCGTCAACGAGGTGCGGCTCGTCGGTCGCATGGCAGCGTTGTCCGAGCCGCACATGCTGCCGAGTGGCGATTCGGTGGTCACCCTGCGGCTGGTCGTCGCGCGGGCGGTGCGGCGTGCACGGCAGCCGAGCGTCGACACCATCGATGTCGCCTGCTGGACGCCGGACACCCAGCGGGACGCCGCCGCCGTCGGGGTCGACGGTCTGGCGGAGGTGACCGGGTCGCTGCGGCGACGCTTCTTCCGCGGGTCGGGAGGCCCGCAGAGCCGCTACGAGGTCGAGGCCCGGTCGGTGCGGTCCCCCGCCGACGATCAGGCGAGCGACCCCGGTGGCCGGTAGCGACGTCCGATGAGCATGCGGGCCACCATGAGGCCGATCACGGCGAGATAGCCCACGATCGTCGCCCACACCCACCACGAGTCGACCCGTCCGCCGGGGGTCGTCGCCGCCTGTCCCATGATCAGCCCGATCGCGGCCATCAGCAGCAGCGAGGCGCTGGTGATCAGCCACAGGTCCTCGCGCAACAGGCGTTCGAAGCGCA
>JAJXWF010000171.1 GCA_021781735.1 Actinomycetes bacterium | reverse complement strand
CTTGCCCCACGACGGTCCGATGAGGTTGTAGGCGACCTTCACCGAGGCGACGCCGGCCTGCTTGGCGATCGCCCCCCGCACGGTGGCGACCTCGGTCGCCGACAGGCTGCGGGTCTGCACCCGCAACTGGTTGCCGCCGACGCTGAGCACGGTGGTGCCGTCGAGTTGTGGCACGCCCGAGTTCAGCACCGCCACCCGCATGTCGTTGATGCTTCCCGCACTGACCGGCGAGGTCACGGTGAAGTCGGCGCCCCCCTTGAACTCGATGCCGAGGTTGAGCCCGCGCACGGCGAGCGCGAGCAGCGACACGATGATCAGGGTGCCCGAGATGATGTACCAGAGGCGACGGCGGGAGACGAACTCGTAGGACAGGTCGCCGGTGTAGAGCCGGTGCGCGAGGCTCTGCTTGCGACCCTGGGCCGGACGCCGGCGGGTGGCGTTGTCTGCCATGTCAGGCCCCCTTCGTGGTGGTCCGGCGGACCCGGCGTCCCAGCAGCGACTCGGCGCTCACGCCCATGTGTTCGGGTTCGAGCCCGGACCACTTGTGGCCGCCGCCAAAGAAGTCGGTGTGTCCGAGCAGGGTCATCACCGGCTTGGTGAAGAAGAACACGATCGCGAGGTCGATGAGGGTCGTGAGGCCGAGGGTGAACGCGAAGCCCTTGACGCTGCCGATGGCCAGGACGAACAGCACCCCCGCCGACAGCAGCGACACCGAGTCGGCCACGACGATCGTCTTGCGCGCCTTCTCCCAGCCGGTTTCGATCGAGGTGCGCAGCGTGCGACCCTCGCGGATCTCATCCCGGATCCGTTCGAAGTAGACGATGAAGGAGTCGGCGGTGATGCCGATCGCGACGATTACACCGGCGATACCCGGCAGGTTGAGGGCGAAGTTGATCGCCTGGCCCAGCAGCACGATCGACGAGTAGGCGATGATCGCCGCCACCGCCAGCGAGCCCACCACGACGGCCCCGAGACCCCGGTAGTAGAAGAACGAGTAGCCGACCACGAGCAGCAGCCCGATGAGGCCGGCGATGATGCCTGCCCGCAGCTGCTCGCCACCGAGGGTCGCGGAGATGTTCTCGACGCTCGACAGGTCGAACGCCAGTGGCAGTGCACCGTACTTGAGGATGTTCGCGAGATCGTTGGCCTGGGCCTGGGTGAAGTTGCCATCGATCTGGGCGCCGCCGTTGATCTGGTACGACACCTGCGGGGCGGAGATCACCGTGCCGTCGAGCACGATCGCGAACTGGTTCTGCGGCGACGACTTGCTCGCCAGCACCTTGGTGGCGGCGGTGAACGCCGACTGGCCGGCGGAGGTGAACGAGAGCTGGACGGCCGGGGCCACCGCACCCTGGGGGATCCCGGCGGACGCCGAGCTCACCTCGGTGCCGGGCACGATGATCGGCCCGAGCAGGTACTTCGCCGTCTGGGTCTTGTCGCAGGCGAACAGCGGCTGGTCGGAGACGTCGGGGAAGGTGTCACCGCAGGTCCACTGGGCGAAGTCGCTCTGATCCTGGGTGGACGGCGTCCACTGGAGCAGCTGGTCGATCGTCTGTTTCTTGGTCGACGGGGCGGTCGGACGCGCGCTGGGCGCCGCCGGGGGCAACCCCGGGGCGGTGGGCAGCGTCGAGGCCGAGGCTCCGGAGGACGGGGTGGGTGAGGCCGACGACGCGGGGCTCGTCGAGGGCGGCGTGACCTGTTGCACGTCGTAGACATCGCGGAAGGCCAGCTTGGCGGTCTGACCCACCATGCTCACCAGTTGGTCCTTCTGGACGTTCGGCACGCTGACGATGATCTGGTTGCCGCCCTGGGTGGTGACGCTCGACTCCCCGACGCCGAGGCTGTCGACGCGCTGTTGCAGGATCTGACGCGCGAGGTCGAGCGAGGACGACGCCACCGAGCCGTTGCCGGTCGAGTTGCGCGCGGTGAGCGTGATCGTCGTGCCGCCGCGCAGGTCGAGACCGAGCTTGGGGGACCATGTGTGCGCGACGCCCATGAGCACGTACATGAGCGCGATAACCGCCGCGAACACGGCGATGGTGCGGCCGGGTCGTTGTCGTTTGGTGCTGGTTGCCACGAGGGATCCTGGGGGTGTGTCAGATGCTCGACGGACGGTCGGGATCGTCGGCGCCGGTGGGCGCCTGCTCGGAGTGCGGGGCTGCCGGCTGGGCGGCGGCGGTGTCGGAGACATCGGACCACACGGGGCTCGGGGACTCGTCGGCGTCCGCAGGCGCCTCGGCCTCCTCGTACTCGCCCGCCTCGTCGGTGTACTCGAACTCCTCGTCGTCGGGGGCGACGGCGCGGGAGATGGCCTGGCGGAGCACCGTCACCTCAAGTCCCGGGGCCAGTTCGACCACGGCCTGCTTGTCACCGAGGTGACGCAATGTGCCGAACAGACCGCTCGTCAGCATGACCCGCCCGCCCTCGATGAGGGAGCTCTGCAGCTCGCGCTGCGCCTGCTGCTGCTTCTTCAGGGGCCGCTGGATGAGGAACACGAACAGCACCACACCGACCGCCAGCAGCAGCAGCGTGCTGAAGTAGCTGGTGGCCATGGGCACGAGTTCGGGTGTCAGGTCGGTGAGGTCAGGAGACATCTCGTCGGATTCCGTTCGGTCAGTCGTCGGGTCGGGTGAGTGGTGTCACACCCGATCGCAGGACTCACGCCGGTGGCGCGGGTCCGCAGGCAAGACTAGCGACTCCCGCACGGAATCCCGGCACCGGCCGCTCCGGTTCACGACGGATCGGAGAACAGGTCGGGTGCCCCGGGGCTCGCCGGGCGCTCGTCGGGAGGTGTCAGGCCGAGGTGCCGCCAGCCCTGGGCCGTGGCCACCCGGCCCCGTGGCGTGCGCATGAGGAAGCCGAGCCGGACGAGGAAGGGTTCGGCGACCTCCTCGATCGTGTCGGTCTCCTCCGCCACGCTCATGGCCAGCGTCGAGAGGCCGACCGGGCCTCCCCCGAATCGGCGGCACACCGCCTCGAGCACCGCCCGGTCGAGCCGGTCGAGCCCGAGTTCGTCGACCTCGTACAGTTCCAGTGCCCTGGTGGCGATGTCGAGGGTGACCCGGCCGTCGTGGTGCACCTGGGCGAAGTCGCGGACGCGGCGCAGCAGCCGGTTGGCGATGCGTGGCGTGCCCCGCGAACGACCGGCGATCTCGGTCGCCGCCCGGGCGTCAACCTCGACGCCCAGCACCGCCGCGGACCGCCCGACGATGGACTCGAGGGCCGGGGCCGCGTAGAAGTCGAGCTGTGCGGTGAAGCCGAAGCGATCACGCAACGGTCCCGGCAGCAGGCCGGCCCGGGTGGTGGCTCCGACCAGGGTGAACGGGGGGATGTCGATCGGGATCGCGGTCGCGCCCGGGCCCTTGCCGACGATCACGTCGACCCGGAAGTCCTCCATCGCGAGGTAGAGCAGTTCCTCGGCCGGACGCGACATGCGGTGGATCTCGTCGAGGAAGAACACCTCGCCCTCGACGAGCCCCGACAGGATGGCCGCGAGATCGCCGGGGTGCTGGATCGCCGGGCCCGAGGAGATGCGCAGGGGGGCCCCCATCTCGTGGGCGATGATCATCGCGAGGGTCGTCTTCCCGAGGCCGGGCGGGCCGGACAGGAGGACGTGGTCGGGGGTGCTGCCCCGGTGGCGCGCGGCCTCGAGCACCAGCCCGAGCTGGTCGCTGACGCGGGGCTGGCCCTCGAAGTCCGCCAGCAATGACGGGCGAAGTGCCGCCTCCAGGACGCGCTCCTCCGGCTCGGCGTGCGGATCGACCGGCGAATGCTCGATGGGACTCACCCTGCCATCACCGCCGTGCCAGGCTGGCCAGCGCCGCCCGCATCAAGGTCGCGACGGTGACGCCCGGCCCGTCGGCCATCGCGGCGACGTTCTCGCAGGCCTGTTCGGATTCCCGGACGCTCCAGCCGAGACCCTGCAGCCCCTCGCTCACCTGCTCGCGCCACCCGCCTCCGCCGGCCGGGATCACCGATCCGGCACCGCTCGACGCACCCCGGGCCGCCACCTTGTCCTTGAGCTCGATCACCAGCTTCTGGGCCCCCTTGCGCCCGATGCCGGGCACCCGGCACAGCGTCACGAGGTTCTCCTGCAGCACCGCCGCCCGGAACTCATCGGGGCTGAGCACCGAGACCAGCGCCTGCGCGAGCTTGGGTCCGACGCCCGAGGCCGACTGGGCCAGCTCGAAGCAGTCGCGCTCATCGGCGTCGGCGAACGCGTACAGGGTGAGGGAGTCCTCGCGCACGACGAGCGAGGTGTGCACGGTGGCCGACTGGTTGAGCCGCAGGTGCGCGGTGGTGGCCGGGGTGCACAGGGCCAGCACTCCGAACCCTCCCACGTCGATGACGATCGAGGTGGCGCCGATGGCGCTGACCACCCCGCTGAGATGCGAGATCACGCTGGACGTCCTATCTTGCGGGCTCGCCCGCCCCGGTTCGGGACGGGTCGCGCTGCAGCGGCCCGGGCGGCGGCCTCCGCGTAACGGTTGACTGCCGCACCCCGCCACACGTGACAGATGGCCAGCGCCACGGCGTCGGCGGCGTCGGCGGGTGCAGGGGCCGCGGCGAGGCGCAGCACACGGGCCACCATGGTGCCCACCTGTTGCTTGCCGGCGGTGCCGGATCCGGTGATGGCGGCCTTGATCTCCGACGGGGTGTGCAAGGCGACGGGCAACTGGTGCCGGGCGGCGGCCAGCATCGCCAGCCCGGCCGCCTGGGTCGTGCCGGTGACACTCTCGAGGTTGTGCTTGGCGAACACCCGCTCGACGGCGATCGCGTCGGGTCGGTACTGCTCGATCCACTCCTCGATCCCGCGGTCGATCTGCAGCAGGCGAAGTTCGTGCGGTGCGTCGGGTGAGGTGCGCACGACGCCAGCCGCGACGAACACCAGCGGGGTTCCCGGTGCGCCGTCGACGACGCCGATGCCGCAGCGGGTCAGACCGGGGTCGACACCCAGCACGCGCATGTCACCATCCCCTGACCAGTGGCGGTGCGGCGTCACGCCGCCCGGATGTGTTCGCCCTCGGAGCCGGAGGGGAGCCCGGGTGGGGCGCCCGCACGCGGAGCTCGTGCGAACACGTGTTCGGATTCTAGCGGCGCCCGGCGGAGCGGCCGACCGCACACGCCGCACACGGGGGGCAATCAGTCCTCGTCGTCGAGGGCCGCCTCGACCTCGGCGCTCAGCGACTCGTTCGAGAACACGTTCTGCACGTCGTCGGAGTCCTCGAGCGCGTCGATGATGCGGAACAGCTTGCCCGCCTGGTCGGCGTCGTCGATCTCCTGGGTGAACGACGGGACGAACGACACCTCGGCCGAGTCGTAGTCGTAGCCTGCGGCCTCGACCGCCTTGCGCACCGGCACGGTGTCATTGGGGTCGCTGATGATCTCCCACGTGTCACCCTCGTCGATGATCTCCTCGGGGCCCGCGTCGAGGGTCGCCTCGAGCAGGTCGTCCTCGCTGACCTCGGCGTCGCCCTGCTTCTTCGCGACCACGACGACGCCCTTGCGGGAGAACAGTCGCTGCACCGACCCGGAGTCGGCGATCGTGCCGCCGTTGCGGGTGACGGCCACCCGCACGTCGGACACCGCACGGTTGCGGTTGTCGGTGAGGCATTCGATGAGGATCGCCACACCGCCGGGGCCGTAGGCCTCGTACATGATCGTCTCGTAGTTGGCGCCGCCCTGATCGGCCCCGGCGCCGCGCTTGACGGCACGGTCGATGTTGTCGTTGGGCACCGAGGTCTTCTTCGCCTTCTGGATGGCGTCGTAGAGCGTCGGGTTGCCGCCGGGGTCGCCGCCGCCGACCCGGGCGGCGACCTCGATGTTCTTGATGAGCTTGGCGAACATCTTTCCGCGCTTGGCGTCGATGACGGCCTTCTTGTGCTTGGTGGTGGCCCACTTGGAGTGACCGCTCACG
>JAJXWF010000170.1 GCA_021781735.1 Actinomycetes bacterium | reverse complement strand
GCGACCCACCGAGAGCCCGACCCTCTTCCTGCAGCAGCTTGGGCGAGGGCTTCGGCTCTCGCCCGACAAGGACGTGCTCACCGTGCTGGACTTCGTCGGGAACAACCGGGCGGAGTTTCGGCTCGACCTGCGCTACCGGGCTCTGACCGGAGCTACCCGGAAGGGCCTGGAGCGCGATGTGGAACGTGGGTTTCCCTTCCTGCCGTCGGGATGTCAGATCGTTCTGGACGAACTGACCCAGGCCACTGTCCTCGCCGGTGTGCGCCAGCACCTCACCATGCGCTGGAACATGCTGATCCGTGAGCTCCGGGCACACCCCACGGACAGCCTCCCGCAGTTCCTGGATGACAGCGGTGCCGAACTGTCGCAGGTGGTCCGCGCCGATCGTTCCTGGACGACCCTTCGCCGACAGGCGGGGACGCTCGGAGAGGCCCCGGCAGGGGAGGAACCCCTGCTGAAACGAGTCCGTGCGCTCACGCATGTGGACGATCTTCGTCGTGTCGAGGCGTATCGCCAACTGCTCTCTGGCGCTCGGGCATTTGACTCAACCGATCCGTTCGCGCGGATGTTGTACTTCACCATCTGGCCCAGTGGTGGCGGCCACGTCGACTACAACCAGGGGTGGACGACGCTCGTCGACCACGGGGAGGCTCGTGAGGAGATGCAGCTCATCATTGAACTGGCCTTCGCCAACAGCCGCCGGCTCACCCGTCCCGACGATGGGCTTGGGCAACTCCCACTGGCACTTCACGGAAGCTACCAACGTGAAGAAGTCCTCGCCGCGCTCGGGCATGCCGAGTTGACTCGACCACCCAGCCAGTTCCGCGAGGGGGTTCTCAAGACCACGGTGAACGGCCGGCCGGTTGACGCGTTCTTCGTCACGCTGAACAAGTCGGAGGCCGAATACTCGCCGAGCACCATGTACCGGGACTATCCGATCAGCCCGACCTTGTTCCACTGGGAGTCGCAATCGACAACGTCCGTGGCATCCGCGACGGGGCAGCGGTACATCACCGGTGGCAGTTCGGTGTTGCTCTTCGTCCGCCGGGACCGCAAGAGCGAGTTCGGCACAGCGGCGTACACGTACCTTGGAACAGCCAGCCACGTCTCGCACACCGGTGACCGGCCCATCGCCATCACCTGGAAGTTGTCTCACCCCATGCCACCCGATCTGTACTCGGAGACTGCTCTCGCCATCGGTTAGGTGGCGTCAGAACCTGCATGACTGTTGGATCGCACTGGACCGCATTGCCCGGCGACCAAGCCAACCGATCCGCCGGGTTCACCTGGCGATGCTCCGGCCGCAACGAGTGGATGGTGCCACCGAACCAGGTGATCGACTCCTGCCAGCCGACCCGCTCGGAGACCGCCGGCAGCGCTGAACGCTCAACCACGATCGGCCTTCCCTCGGTGCTCCAGTCGTCCCGGGGTCGGTCTCGGGGGGGCACGCAACGAGGTGCCTTGGGGTGTCGGCCCGGCGGTGTCAACGGTGGGCTGGACGCCACATCCCGCGGGAGCAGCAAGGCTCCGACCAGTGGACTCTTCGTGGCGAAATTCGCGCTACTTCTAGCGCACGTCAGCGGCTACGGGTGCGTAGGAAGCGTAGTCAAATCCCAGTCACAAGCGGCCTTATGGGCCGCCACGTCTGGTGTCGATTCCCCGTGGGCCCACCTGGGTTTCAGTCTGACGACCGGGGCGATCCTCGGCCCACCCCTCTCTTCTCGAGGCGAACCAGCGTCCGTGCCGACGCGTGTTCATGGAGCGAGCCGAGTCTCACTCAGGCCCCCCGTCTCCAGGGCCCTGGGGCGGCCACCGCGACGCCCCGGCTGTCCCTGGCGCATTTGTCGCCGTCCACGCCGCTGACCTCAGGACGCTGGGATCCTGTTGATATGGCTCGTCGCCCGCATCTGGTGGTGGCCGCCGCGGTCGGGCTCGTCGCGGTGCTGGTGGTGGTCGCGGTCATTCTCTCCGCGACCCGACGCGCACCCACCTACCAGCCTGGGACGCCGGTCGCGGTCGTCCAGACCTACCTCGCCGCCGTCATCGACGGCGACCACGGGACCGCGGTCGCGCAGCTGTCCAGCGACAGCCCCTGCACCGTGGACGACTTCGATCGGTCGTACCTCCCGCAGGGCGTCCGGGTCGTGCTGCGTGACAGCCGGATCGACGGGGGCACCGCGCAGGTCAGGGTCGACGTGATCACGTCGACCGGGGGTCCGTTCGACACGTCGGAGTACTCCGAGAAGGTCACCCTCCGCCTCACCAGGGCGAGCGGCGCGTGGCTGATCACCGGGTCGCCCTGGCCGATGTACCAATGCGGCAAGGGGGCTTGACATGATCGTCAGTCTGGTGGTCGGGATCGCCTTGGTGGTTCTTGTGGTGTTCGTCTCCCGGCGGTTCGCCGTGGGGTCGGCCGGGTCGGGGTCGTCCGAAGTGCACGCGGTGCGGCGGTTCTTCCAGTACCTGCTGCTCTACGGGCTGCTCATCGTCGTGGGCGTCGGCCTGTCCGGCCTGGTGGGTCGGCTGTTCGACTGGCAGATCCGCCTCGCCGGCGACGAAGCCGGCCTGGCGCGCGACCTGGCCTTCACCGTCGTCGGGATCCCCGTGTTCGTCGGCCTGGTGCTGTGGTCCCGCAGCAGGTTCACGGGACGCTCCGGGGAGGCCCGGTCGCTGGGGTGGGCGTTCTACATCACCGCGGCGTCGCTGACCGCGCTGGCGTTCGCGATGACCGGACTCGGCCGGCTGCTCGAATGGGCCATGGGGCTCAACGACTACTCCGGCAATGCGCCGGCCGCGGTCGTCGTCTGGGGTGGGCTGTGGGGGGCGCACTGGTGGCTCGGCTCCCGCGTCACCCCGCCCGAACACCTCCGGGCGCACCACCTCGCCGGCTCGCTGCTCGGCCTGGCGGTCGCCGCGGCGGGCCTGGCCAGCGTCCTCGCGGCAGCCCTGCGGACGCTGTTCGGCTTGGATGAGGGGGCGGTTCTCGCCGGGCAGGGCAACCCGATCCTCCAGGGCCTGGTCGTGCTGCTCGTCGGTTCGCCGGTGTGGTTCCTCTACTGGTACCTCACGGCGCGTCGGGACGACCGTCACCCGCTGTGGTGGGTCTACGTCCTGCTGGCCGGGGTGGGTGGCGGGCTGGTCATGGCGATCACGTCGGCGAGCATGCTGCTCTACTCGGTTCTCGTCTGGCTCGTGGGAGACCCGGGGGCCGCGGACGCGAGAACCCACTTCGAGAGCGCGCCGACGACCACCGCGGCCGTCGCGGTCGGGGTGCTCCTGTGGTGGTACCACCAGGCCGTGCTCCGGGGGGTCGGTCAGGCCGCACGCACCGAGGTGCGGCGCATCTACGAATACCTCATGGCGGGGATCGCTCTACTCGCCGGCGCCGCGGGGCTCACCACGGCGGTCGTGGCGCTGATCGAGGCAGTGGCCGGCAACGAGCAGGTGCTTGTCGGCGACGGCATCGTCAACACGCTGCTCGCCGCGGGCACACTGCTGGTCGTCGGAGGTCCGGTGTGGTGGATCTACTGGCGACTCATCCACGACGCCGTCACGTCCGACCCGGGCGCGGAGCTGATGTCCACCACCCGGCGGGTGTACCTGTTCGTCCTGTTCGGGGTGGGGGGTGTCGCGGCGGTCATCTCGCTGCTCGTCGGCATGTATCTGCTCTTCGAGGACGTCGTCAACTCCGTCGTGGGCTCGGAGACGCTGCGCCGGATGCGCTTCGCCATCGGCGTCCTCCTCGCGACGGCCGCGATCTCGGGCTATCACTGGGCCGTCTACCTGTCCGATCGCAAGCAGGCGCCGTCGGTGGCCGCTGAGCAGGAACCGCGGTATGTGCTGCTCGTCGGACCCGCCGACCACGAGATCGCCCGCGAGGTCTCCCACCGGACCCACGGCCGGGTGCAGGTCTGGTCGCGCACCGACGATGGGGCGCACCCTTGGTCGACCGACGAGGTGATGGCCGCACTGGCCACGATGGGCACCGATCAGGCTGGCGCCGACGAGGTCATCGTGCTGTCCGAGGCAGGCGGCCTGCGCGCCATCCCTGTCCACCGGCACTGACCGGCGGGACGGGGATCCCGGTCGTTCGGGGGTCCGTCACGGGACGGGGCGCCGGCTGTCGACAGCGCCGAGTCGAAACGGACCTCGGCGGGCAACCGATCCCATGGACTGAGGAGAGGACACGCCCACGGCTGGCAGCGTCTGCCAGGGCAGCAGCGGCCTCGCCCGGTCCGTCGGCACCCCGCGCGTCGGCTGTGCCGCTGCGGGCTGGTCCCATCCGTCGGGCGCCAATGGATCGGAGCCGACGGCACGCGAATCCGAGCGCCCCGGGCCGACCAGCACGGCGACGGCCGAGCCGATCACGAACGCGGCGCGCAACCAGGCCTGCCCGGTGACCCCGACCACGGACGCGACGGGCCCCAGCGCCGGCAGGAACAGCATGAGGAAGCCCAGCAGGCTCAACGGTGCCCGCAGCGCGGTGCGACCCCCCGACCCGCCGGCACGCCACAGGTCCCAGGTGAGGGTGCCGACCAACAGCCAGGCCGCGTAGTACGTGTTCACGCTGGGATCGAGCAGGATCCGGGCGTCGACCGCAAGCAGCACAACCGCCGGCCACCGGCCACGACGGACAGCGACCAGGCCCAGGGCCAACGCGAGAAGCAGCTGGGCCGGCCGATCCCACGGCGGGGTGGCCGTCGCCGTGACGCCGAGCAGCCGCAGCACCGAGCCGGCCTCGACCGGGATGCGGAAGCTGCCGGCAGCGGTCAGCGTCTGCGGGGCAGCCAGCAGGAACGGTGCGGCCGTCAGGCCGACGACCGCGGCCCCGGCGACCATCGAACGCCACCACTGACGGCGGGGAAGGACGAGTACCAGCGGGAGGAATGCGATGGCGACCGGCTTGGCGACCACGGCCAGCCCGAGCAGGACGCCGAGCAGCACCGGCCTGCGAGCTGTGGTTGCCCGCAGGGCGAGCACCGAGAAGGCGAGGGCGATCGCATCGTCCAGGTGGCCGTACCACGCCGCCAGGGTGACCCAGGCCGGCACGAACAGGAAGCCGAGGACGAGGGTGGCGGTCTGGGTCCGGGCCCGCGCCGGCTGCCCGTTGGCCAGCTCGAGCGCCCATCCCTGCAGCAGGCGCAGGACAACCAGCCCCAGGGCGGTCATCCCGACGGCCGCGACCCAGAAGCTCGCGCCCAGCCCCAGGGGAACCAGCGGGGCGGCCGCCAGGAACGTCAGCGGCCCCGTCTGCAGCACCGGCTCGCTGGCGTAAATGTGCAGCCCGCCCGGCCCCGGCAGATGTCGTGGATGGCCACCGAGGAACAGCTGGGTGCCGTCGTAGAAGAGCTTCCACGACCAGCCGTGGGCGCCGACCGCCAGGCAGGCGCCGGCCCAGAGGGTCAGTACCCACCAACGCCGGCGTACCAGCAGGCTCCACACCAGGGACAACACACGTGCAGTCTGCGCAGACGCGTCTGAGTGCCGACTGAAGGCGATCGTCGGCCCGCCGGCGTCCGGTGGCTCACCCGCATCCGGTGGGGACGGGTTGTCCGGCGAATCGGGCTGCGATCCAGTTGAGGATCTGTGGCTGTGCGGCGGTGAGGACGCCGTTGTGGGTGGCTCCGTGGTAGGTGGTGTAGGTGAGTCGGTCGGGCTGGGTGGTGCAGAGGTGTTGGACGAATGACGTGGTGTCGGGGATGGGGACTTCGTTGTCGGCGGTGCCTTGGACGATGAGGATCGGTGCTGTTGTTGGGAGTGCGCCGGGGGTGTTCGCTTGGCCGAGTGCGACCAGTTCCGGGTTGGTTGCCGTGGCGGGTAGGAAGACTGCGGATGAGGGGGTGTGGAGGTAGGCGGTGGTGACGGCGTCGTCGCACATCGCGGTGAGTTGGCCGATGTTGGCGATGGCTGAGGGGGTGAGCAGGGTGTTCAGTGGGAGGTGGGGGTAGGTCCTGGACCAGGACACGATGGCG
>JAJXWF010000169.1 GCA_021781735.1 Actinomycetes bacterium | reverse complement strand
CCGTCGACACCGCCCGCTCGGCGAACCCCGACGCGACGCTGCTGCTCAACGACTTCGACATGTCGCCGGCGTACGAGCACCTGATCGAGGACTGCCTCGACGCCGGGATCCGGATCGACGCCCTCGGCCTGCAGAGCCACATGCACCAGGGCTACTGGGGCGAGGAGAAGACGCTGGCGGTGCTCGAACGGTTCTCCCGGTTCGGCCTCCCCCTGCACCTGACCGAGACCACCCTGCTGTCCGGGCACCTGATGCCGCGCGAGGTCGTGGACCTCAACGACTACCAGATCCCCGACTGGCCCTCGACCCCGGAGGGGGAGGAGCGACAGGCCGACGAGGTCGTGCGGCACTACCGGACGCTCGTCGGGCACCCTGCCGTGCAGGCGATCACCTACTGGGGCCTGACCGACGACGGCGCGTGGCTCGGTGCGCCCGGCGGTCTGGTGCGCGCCGACGGGACCCCGAAGCCCTCCTACCGCGCGCTGCAGGGACTGGTCAAGGACGACTGGTGGCTCGCGCCGACGCGCGTGCGGACCGATGCGGAGGGGCGCCTCGGGGTCACGGGGTTCCTCGGGGAGTACCGCGTCACGGTGGGCGCTCGGAGCGGGAACCTGGCGATCGACGCCACCGACGGCGCCGCCGAGGTCATCGTGGGGTGACTGCCGCCTTCGGCACCGTTCACGTGTCGGCGGAGGCACTCCGGTCGCTCCTCGCGCCGTTCCTCACCCGCGGCTCACGCGGCCCGGGACGCCGGGCGTGCCGGGCCGGAGCGGCCGGAGCGGGACTGGAGCCATACCTTGCCGAGGTCGAGTGCGAGGGTGGCGAGGAGCACCGCGCCCAGCACCCCGAGGGCATCGGCCCAGCTGATCGGGTCCATCAGGGTCCCGCTCGTCGCCAGCACGACCACGACAGCGACGTCGGCGACCGTCCCGCCGAGCATCCACCAACTCGGCATCGAGGACCACAGGTGATGCCGCTCGCGCACCAGGTAGATCGTGGCCTGACCGGTGAACACCAGCATGAGGAACACGAGCGTCTGCACCTGGGCCAGCGGGAGGTGCAGGACGTCACGTCCGACGAGGAACGTACCGAACGAGAACGCCAACCAGGGTACGGCGATGCTGAGGGCGACGGTGACGATCGACCGGACCCGCCACCGGTCCGGGGCTGCTGAGAAGCCGACATGGTCGGTCGCGAGCGACATGGTGACGAAGTCGTTGGCGAACAGCAGCAGGAGGATCAGTCGCGGCGTGGTGACGAACGTGCCGGTCGCGAGCAGCCCGAGCCCGAGGAAGAGGGCGACCTGGAACGTCTTGACGACCTTGTTGATCGTGTACGTCAGCATCCGCTGGTAGATGCGCCGGCCCGCCTCGACCGCCGCGATGATCGCGCCGAGGCCCGCGGTGGTCAGCACGATGCTCGCGGCCGCCTTGGCGACGTCGGTGGCGCTCTCGACGGCCGTCCCCACCTCGGCCCGCTTCAGTGCGGGTGCGTCGTTGACCCCGTCGCCGGTCATGCCCACGACGTGCCCCGCTCGCTGCGCCTGCTCGACGAGGTGCAGCTTGTCGGCGGGGAGGACGCCCGCATAGACGTCGAACAGGTCGAGAGCGGTCTCCGGCGAGCCGAGCGACGTGGCCGGGGCCACCCGTTCCCCCAGGCCCACGAGCCGGGCGATCCCCACCGCGGTCGGGGCGGTGTCGCCGGTCACCATCACCACGCGGATCCCGAGGGCGTCGAGACGGGCGACCAGGTCGGCGGAGTCCGGCCGCGGCGGATCGGCCAGCCCGATCAGCCCCACCAGCGCGAGCGTCTCGGTGCCGGCCGCCACGGCGAGGACCCGGCTGCCACCGGCCGCAGCCGCCTCCACGTCGGCGGCGATCTGCGGGGCGCCCACCACGAGGGTCGCGATGACCTGCGGCGCCCCCTTGACGACGCGGAGCTCCGCGCCGTCGATGCGCACGACGGCCTCCGACCGCTTGGTGGACGGGTCGAACGGCAGGAACGACAGCCGTTCCACGTCGAGATCGACCCCGCGCCCCCGGGCGGCGACCAGGACGGCGAGGTCGATCGGGTCCTGGGTGGCCTCGTCGGACGCCAGGGCGGCGTCGCGGAGCAGGTCGTCGTCACCCATCGACCCGTAGGGGTGCAGCACGGCGACGGCAAGGGTGTTCTGGGTGATCGTGCCGGTCTTGTCGGTGAACAGCAGATCCATCGCGGCCGCCTCCTCGATGGCGGCCAGGTGCGTGACGAGCGCACCACCCTTCGCCATCGCGGCCGCACCGAGGGACGTCGCGAGGGTGAACGTCGCCGGGAGGGCGACCGGCACCGAGGCGATCACCAGGATCAGGACGAACGGGAGGATCTCGCGGATCGGGAGGTGGGTGGCGACGGCATACCCGACGATCGCGACCACGAGGGCTCCGTCCATGGCCAGCAGGGCCCACACGATCCGGAACACCAGCTGTTCGAGGTGGCTCTGGGTCGTGGCCGTGCGCACCAGCTCGGCGGTGTGACCGAAGGACGTCTGGCCGCCGGTCGCGGTCACCGTCGCCGTCGCCTCACCCCGCCTGATCGTCGATCCCGCAAAGACGGTGTCGCCGGGACCACGCTCGACCTGCGTCGACTCACCGGTCAGGACCGACTCGTCGACCCCGACGCGACCGCCCGCGAGGTGCAGGTCGGCCGGGACCGCGTCCCCGAGCCTGATGTGCACCACGTCGCCCGGGACCAGGCCCGACGCATCGATCAGCTGCCAGGCACCGTCACGGCGCACTCGGGACTGCACCGCGAGTCGTCGCTGGAGCAGCGTCAGGGCGTCCGCCGCCCGGCCCTCCTGCACCGAGCTCAGCACCCCGTTGAAGACGAGCAGCGCGAGGACGATCACCGCCTCGGTGACCTTGCCCACGACGAGTTCGAGTACCGCGGCGGCCTCGAGCATCCAGGGGACAGGTCCCATCAGCTTGCCCATCAGCGACCGGATCCGGTGCGAGCCGGTCGGGGGCACGGTGTTCGGCCCGTGCTCAGCCAGCCGCGACGCAGCCTCTGCGGCGCTCAGGCCCTCCGGGGCCGTCGGGGGTTCGGAGGCGTCCATCACGGGCTCCGTGGATCGGTGGTCGGTGCGCCCGGCGAGAGGGCCGGGCCCGTCGTGACCCGCGTCGTGCGTCCGGGTGTCGCATCGGGGCGGGGCACGTCGATGATCGCGGCCATGTCGTCAGGGTAGTGACCTGACGCCGCGCCTTCGCTCCGGGGACCGCGTCGCGCGCGCCGTCCTCGGATGTGCGGAGCGCCTCGCGGATCCCTCGTGGCGCGCGTGGCGGTGCCCCGTTACCGAACTGCAACCTGTTCTGACATTGACGAGTAATCGCTTACTTGACCACATCGTAGCGCGCGGTTAGTCTCGATCCAGCCGCTCAGTAATCGGTTACTCACGGTTCCCGCTCCCCGAGGGAACAGGGCGGACGACCCTACCTGGCGCACGCTGACGTGCAGCCATGCGAATAAGGAGGTTGCCATGAGAGGTCGACGAGACCTGCAGCTCGGAATTGCCACGATCGGCATTGCCGTATTGGCGCTGTCGGGCTGCTCCGGCACGACGAGCGGCTCAAGCACCGGAGCCAGCGTCGACCCGGGCGTCGGTCCGATCACGTTCGCGTCCGGCAAGGACCTGACCGGCGCGATGCCTCAGCTCATCGCCAAGTGGAACCAACTTCACCCGGACCAGCAGGTGACGTTCATCGAGCTCTCCGCGTCGCCCGACGACCAGCGGAACTCGTTCGTCCAGGACCTCCAGGCGAAGAGCTCGAAGTACGACGTCCTGTGGGACGACGTCGTGTGGACCGCAGAGTTCGCGGCACACGGATGGCTCGAACCGCTCGACCCGGCGAAGGTGGGCGGGAGCGACGTCCTGCCGGCGGCGAAGGCGTCGGCGACGTACGACGGGAAGATGTACGGGGCGCCCTTCATGACCAATGCCGGTCTGCTCTACTACCGGTCCGATCTCGTGCCGACGCCCCCGACGACATGGGCGGAGCTCGAGGCGGACTGCTCGATCGCCAAGGCGAACAACATGGACTGCTATGCCGGTCAGTTCAACCAGTACGAGGGCCTGACGGTCAATGCTGCCGAGGCGATCAATGACTTCGGGGGCTCTTTCCTCAGTGCGGACGGGAAGTCGGTCACCGTCGACTCGCCGCAGGCGCGTGCTGGTCTTCAGCAGCTTGTCGACATGTTCAAGAACGGAGACATCCCGCCCGCGGCGATCACCTACCAGGAGTCGCAGGGTGCTGATGCTTTCACCAGCGGAACGCTCCTGTTCCTGCGGAACTGGCCCTACGTGTACACCGCGGGAAGCGCCGCCGGCTCCGCGATCAAGGGGAAGTTCGGGATGGCGCTGCTCCCCGGGCAGAACGGACCGGGGATCTCGTCCCTCGGTGGGATCGACCTGGGCGTGTCCGCATACTCCAAGCACAAGACCACGGCGGAGAACTGGGTCGCCTGGATGCAGTCCCCGGAGGCGCAGAAGATCCTCGTCTCCGTGATGAACCAGGCGTCCGTCCTCAAGAGCCTGTACACCGACCCGACGTTGATCGCGACCTCGCCGTACCTGCCCACCCTCGGGCAGCAGCTCCTCACTGCGAACCCCCGGCCCGTGACTCCCAACTACAACGCCGTCAGCCTCGCCATCCAGAAGAACGCCTATGCGGCACTGCAGGGGAAGGTCTCGGTCGATGCGGCGATCACGCAGATGGCTGCTGACCTGAAGCAGGCCATCCAGTAGCAGCAGGGTCCAGGTCGACGATCACATGAGCAGGAAGGCGAGTCGTGTCCACCCACATCGGCACCACGCGAACGGTTCGAGGTAGGCGCACTCGACGGGCGTCGCGTGCGACCAAGCGGCACGAGGCACGACTCGCCTTCTGGCTCGTGGTCCCGGCAATGATGGTGCTGACCGTCGTCATCGGGTATCCGATCGGCGAGGCCATGGTTCGCTCCCTCTACGGAGACACGATCGGCGGAACGGCGCCGTTCGTTGGACTGAGCAACTACGTGAGCGCGCTGGTCGGCTACAACAGCCAGGAGTTCTGGGCTTCTGCCGGGGCGACCTACCTCTTCGCCGGGGTGACGGTCACGATGGAGACCCTCATCGGGTTCGGCATGGCGCTGGTGATGACCAGAGCCTTTCGAGGTCGGGGTCTCATGCGGGCGAGCGTGCTCGTCCCGTGGGCCATCCCCACCGCGGTCACCGCCGTGCTGTGGAAGTGGAGCTTCGACCCTGCGGGGATCATCAATGCGGTCACTGGCTCGCACATCGTCTGGACCGGGTCGGAATGGCCGAGCCGGACGGCGATCATCATCGCCGACACGTGGAAGACCTCGCCGTTCATCGCCCTGCTGATCCTCGCCGGCCTGCAGATCATCCCGGAGGAGGTCTACGAGGCGGCGAAGATCGACGGGGCGAGCGCGTGGCAGCGCTTCCGGCTGATCACTCTTCCGCTCGTCAGGCCCGCGCTCCTGGTCGCTGTCCTGTTCCGCCTCCTCGACGCGCTGCGGATGTACGACCTGCCGGCGATCCTGACCAACGGCGCGAACGGGACGACCACCCTGTCGATCCTGGTCGTTCGCGCGACGTTGAGTCAGCTCAAGCCTGGTTACGGCGGCGCGCTCTCGACGCTGACCTTCGTCTTCATCTTCGTGACGGCTTTCGCCTTCGTGAGGGCGCTCGGCGTCAATCTCGTCGGGAGGAGTGAGAAGTGAGCACCGCAACCATGAACAGCACGCGTCGACCGCTGACGAGCGACCCGACGCCCGTTCGGTCGGCCCACCGACGCGTCCTCGCCGACGCCTGGTTCTACGCGGCCATCGCCCTCATCGTCGTGTTCTGCATCCTGCCGTTCTACTGGATGATCGTGTCGAGCCTCAAAGGACCGCGAGACATCCTCGACAACCAGCTGATCCCCTGGCACCCGTCCCTCGTCAACTACGAGGC
>JAJXWF010000168.1 GCA_021781735.1 Actinomycetes bacterium | reverse complement strand
GGATCAGATCAACGCCCGGGTGGTCGTCCTCGGGGAACAGCACACCGCAGTCGACGAGCAGCAACTCGCCCTCGATCTCGAAGCTCGCCATGTTGCGGCCCACGTCACCGAGACCGCCGAGCGGGATGATCCGCAGCGTCCCCGGCGCCAGTCGTGGTGGGGTCTTCAATCCAGTCGTCAGCGTAGACACGTCGTCAGCCTAATGGCAGCGGCCGTCTCCGCTCGAGTGGCGGGGACGCCGGCCACGGCGGATACGCTGGCGCCATGAGCGAGACGCCGTCACACGACCATCCGACGACGGCCCCGTCCGTGCGCCTCGCATTGCCGTCCGAGGCGGCCGCGGTGGCGGCGGTCCAGCGGCGTGCCTGGCAGCGCGACCCGGTGCTGTCGGCCGTGGCGGGCGAGGTCGACCTCGACGCGGCAACCACCGCCTGGGAACGCGCGATCCTCGCCCCGCCGATGGCGCACTTCCGCGTCCTCGTGGCGGTGCAACCGACCCCCGAGAACCCGCGCCGGCAGATCGTCTGCGGCTTCTCGGCGTTCGGCCCGAGCGATGATCCCGACGCCGACGACGACGACATCCTCGTCGCGGAGTTCGCCGTCGACCCCCCCGCCGAGGGGTTCGGCCACGACGGGCGCCTGCTCAACGCCATCGCCGACACCGCCCGCGCCGATGGCTACCACCGGCTCACGTGGTGGCTCACCTCCACCGACGATCACCTGCGGGCCTGGCTGGAGGAGACCGGCTGGGCACCCGACGGCGCACACCGGGAACTGTCGACCCACGACGACGGCGTCCGGCTCAAGCAGGTGCGGTTGCACACCGGCCTGTGACCCCGACGCGTCGGTCGGGTCAGCCCAGGGCGCTGAGACGCACGCCGGTTCCTCCGAGAACGACCCTCAGGCCGGCCATGGACGCCTGCACGCTGTCGTAGGAGAGCCCGACGGGCGCGGGCAGATCGATCTTCGACGCGAGACTGCCGGTGACCGAGGCCAGGGCCGATGCCGGGATCTGGACGCCGGCGACGCCGGCGCGCGGGTCACCGAGGACAAGGGAATGGGACGCGGGGTCGATGGTGGGCACCGCGCTGATGGTCACCGACACGTCGGCGCCCAGCAGGTTGATGGTGTCGGTGAACTTGGCCCGGTCACCGCCCGCGGAGCTGATCGTGACGCCGGCCAGGCGTGACACCTCCGCCCACGACACAGTGGCGGTCACCCGCAGCGTGCCGGCCACGGCCTCGGCCGGGCGGCGCACGTCGTGGACGCTGGTCGCCACCGCCCCGGCGTCCGAGACCGTGACCTCCTGCCCGTTGCGGCTCAGGGTCAGCTGTGGAGCGGTGACCGTGACGTTGCTGGCGGTGCCGGTGATGAGCGCGAGCGAGAACGGCCACCCGCCGATGCTCACCGACAGGGGCTGGCTGGTTCCGAGGCGCTGCTGCAGCGCCTGCGCGGCCTGGCGCTCGACCACGGTGCGGGCGAGCGCGTCGAGTCCGACGGCCACGGCGAGCAGGACCACGATCGCGACGAGCGTGGCCAGGGCCCCCCGGGTGCGGCGCCGGGCCATCACCGCCTCGGGGAGTCGATGCCCAGCAGGGACTCGATGCCGAAGGTCAGCCCGGGCCGTTCGACCACGGATTTCACGGCGAGGAGCACCCCCGGCATGAAGCTCACCCGATCGAGGGAGTCGTGGCGGATCGTCAGGGTCTCCCCGAGGTTCCCGAACAGCACCTCCTGATGGGCCACCAGCCCGGCGAGTCGCACCGAGTGCACCGGAACGCCGTCCACCCGCGCGCCGCGCGCGCCGTCGAGTTCGTCGACGGTCGCGTCGGGCATCGAGCCCAGCCCGGCGGCCCGCCGGGACGCCGCGACCTCCCGGGCCGTCGCCAGCGAGGTGCCGGACGGGGCATCCACCTTGTTCGGGTGGTGCAACTCGACGATCTCCGCGGAGGTCATGTGGGCCGCCGCCTGCCGGGCGAACGACATCATGAGCACGGCCCCGATGGAGAAGTTGGCAGCGACGAGCACGCCGCTGCGCGGCGCGGACCCGAGCATGTCGCGCACCTCGCCGAGCCGATCTCCGGTGAAGCCCGACGTGCCGACGACCACGTGGAGGCCTCGCTCGAGGCACCACGAGATATTGTCGATGACCGCACCGGGGTGGGTGAAGTCGACGACGACGTCGGCCGCGCCGGCCGGTTCACGGTCGTCGCCGAGGTCGATCCGCGCGACCAGCTCAAGGTCGGGATCGTCCCCGACCGCCCGGCACACCTCGGATCCCATCCGGCCATTGGCCCCGAACACCGCCACCTTGATCATTGCCGGTCCCGCTCCCTCGTCCGCTGCCTGTCGCCTCAGGTTAGCGGCCGCGCCCGGCGCACCAGTTCTCTGCACCGCAATTGTGCAAACTCCGGCCGGCGGGGCCGCATCGCCCTAGGCTCGTCTGATGCCCTCCGATACCGACCTGGCGCTCGCCCGCGCGGTGTGGGTCGACCCCGACCTGATCCTGGTGCCTCATGACTGGGGCATCCGCGCCCCCGGTGTCTCCTGGTCATTGGTGTCGGGGGGAGCCGGCGGGCTGAGGCTGTCCGGTCACCGGGCGTCCGGGGCCGGCGACGAGTGGATCCCCCTCGAGCGAGCCCTGCGGGCCGGCCATGACGCCCGGCAGCTGCCCCACCTCGCCCACTACGCGGGCCTGCGTCCCACCGTGCCGGTTCCCGTTCGCGAGTGGCTCACGCGCCCGCTGGCCCTCGTCGGCACGCTCGGCGGGGCCGTGCGCTTTGCCACCTCGCTGCAGCTCGCGCCGCTCATCGACGCGGTGTTCGCGGCCGAGGCATCGCGGCGCGCCCTCGGGCCGGTGTTCGACACCGACGGCATCACCGTGACCGTGTGGGCACCGACCGCGGCCCTGGTTCGGCTGCACGCCTGGGCCCCCGGCGACCCGCGGGGTCGACCCGAGATCCACCGCATGGACGCCGCGCCCGACGGCAGCTGGACGCTCACCCTGCCCTCGTGGATGCGCGAGGGCGGCTACCTCCTCGAGGTCACCGTCGCCCGGCCGGGGCAGCCGGATCTGGAGACCAACCTCGTCACCGACCCGTACGCGACAGGTCTCACGATGAACAGCCGGCGCTCGGTGCTCACCGACCTGCGCGACCCCCTCTGGCGGCCCGACGGGTTCGAGGCGAGCGTCGGACCGCCGCTCGCCCAGCTGGTCGACGCGACCGTCTACGAACTCCACATCCGCGACTTCAGCTGGACCGATCCGCTGGTGCATCCCGCCCACCGGGGCACCTACCTCGCGTTCGCCGACGACGGCCTCGGACGACGGCACCTCCTGACACTGGCGGCGGCCGGACTCAACACCGTCCACCTGCTGCCATGTTTCGACTTCGCCTCGGTCGTGGACGACGTCAGGGAACAGTCTCATCCCCGGGGGCTGTCGGCGCTACCACCCGACTCCCCCGACCAACAGGAGATCATCGGTCGGCTGGCCGCGTCCGACGGCTTCAATTGGGGCTACGACCCGCTGCACTGGGGCGTCCCCGACGGGTCATTCGCGAGTTGCCGCGACAGTGTGCACGGGGGTGCCCGGACGCTGGAGTTCCGCCGGATGGTCGCCGCCATCCACGACATGGGGCTGCGGGTCGTGCTCGACCAGGTGTTCACCCACACGGTCGCGTCCGGCCGTGCGCCGTTGGCGGTGCTCGACCGGCTCGTGCCCGGCTACTACCACCGGCTGGACGCGTTCGGTCGCGTGTGCGAGTCCACCTGCTGCAGCAACGTGGCCACCGAGAACGTCATGGCCGAGAAGATCATGGTCGACCTTCTCGTCCGATGGGCCCGCGACTACCGCGTCGACGGATTCCGGTTCGACCTCATGGGTCATTCCAGCGCCGCGAACATGCAGGCCGTCCGCCGGGCGCTGGACGCACTGACCCCTGACGACGACGGCGTCGACGGCCGTCAGGTCTATCTCTACGGGGAGGGGTGGAACTTCGGGGAGGTGGCCGACAACGCCCGGTTCGTGCAGGCCACCCAGGGCCAGGTGCACGAGGCACGGGTGGCGACGTTCAGTGACCGGCTGCGTGACGCCGTGCGCGGCGGGCGGCCCACCGACGACGATCCGACGCCCCAGGGATTCGCCAGCGGCCTCGCCGACCGGCACGGGGTTCAGCTGGCCCATGCCACCGACCTCGTCCAACTGGGCCTCGCCGGCAACCTCACCGCATTCACCTTCCGCTCGGCGCGCGGTCACCGAACCAGCGGCGTCCATCTCGCCTACGCGGGAGAAGCTGCGGGCTACGCGACCGAGCCCTGGGACGTCGTCACCTATGTCGATGCCCACGACAATGAGACGCTGTGGGACGCCCTGATCTACAAGCTGCCGCCCGAGCTGCCGATGTCCGACCGGGTGCGGCTCAACACCGTGGCCCTGGCGTGCGCCACCCTGGCCCAGACCCCGGTGTTGTGGCATGCGGGCAGCGATCTGCTGCGCAGCAAGAGCCTCGACCGCAACTCCTTCGACTCGGGCGACTGGTTCAACCGGCTCGACTGGAGCGGACGCGATAACGGGTTCGGCCGGGGCCTGCCGCCGTCAGCGGAGAATCAGGGACGCTGGCCGCTGGCCCGTGCCCTGCTCGCCGATCCGGCGCTGCGGCCCGGAGCCGATCACGTCCGCTTCGCGGCCGCCTGCGCCCTCGACCTGCTGCGGATCCGCTTCAGCAGCCGCCTGTTCCGTCTCGGCGACGCCGCGGCGATCCACGCCAAGGTGGGATTCCCCGTGTCGGGAACCCGGCACCAGGTCCCCGGCGTGATCGTCGAGGTGATCGACGACACGCTCGGCGAACCCCGGGACCCGCAGCGCGACGCCGTGGTGGTCGTCATCAACGCGACCGGACAGGCCGCCTGCCAGGAGCTCCCTTCGCTGCAGGGGCATCAACTGACCCTGCACCCCGTTCTGGCACGGGGCGCGGACCCGGTGGTCCGCAGCTCCTCGTGGGACGCCGCGGCGGGCGTCGCGTCGGTGCCCGCCCGCACCGTCGCGGTGTTCGACATCCCGTCCCGGCCCGAGGCCATCCGGTCGTGACGTGACACGGCCCGCCGCCCCGAAGGGTGGCGGGCCGTGAACCCGTCTGTGCCGCGCCGCGGATCAGGCCGGCTGGTCGGACTCCTCGACCACCGGCGTGAGGGACAGCTTGCCCCGATCGTCGATGTCGCTGATCTCGACCTGCAGCTTCTGTCCGACGCTCAGCACGTCCTCGACGTTCTCGACCCGCTGGTTGTGATTGAGCTGCTTCAGCTTGCTGATGTGCAGCAGTCCGTCCCTGCCCGGCATGAGCGATACGAACGCACCGAAGGCCGTCAGTTTCACCACGGTGCCGAGGTACCGCTCGCCCCGCTCGGGCATCTGCGGGTTGGCGATCGCGTTGACAGCGGACCGCGCGGCCTCGGCGGCTTCGCCGTTGTTGGCTCCGATGTAGATCGTGCCGTCGTCCTCGATCGAGATGTTGGCGCCCGTGTCGGCCTGGATCTGGTTGATCACCTTGCCCTTGGGGCCGATCACCTCGCCGATCTTGTCAACGGGGATCTTCACGGTGATGATCCGCGGCGCGAACGGGCTCATCTCGTCGGGACCCTCGATCGCCTCGCCCATGACATCGAGCAGGGTGTACCGGGCCTCGCGCGCCTGGAGCATCGCCTTGGCGAGCTCGGCGGCGGGGATGCCGTCGAGCTTCGTGTCGAGCTGGAGGGCGGTGACGAAGTCGCGCGTGCCGGCGACCTTGAAGTCCATATCGCCGAGGGCGTCCTCATCACCGAGGATGTCGGTGAGGGTGACGTAGCGGGTCTCACCGTCGATCTTCTCGCTCATGAGCCCCATGGCGATGCCCGCCACCGGCGCCTTGAGCGGCACGCCGGCCTCGAGCAGCGCCAGCGTCGACGCGCACACCGAACCCATCGAGGTGGAGCCGTTGGAGCCGAGCGCCTACGACAACTGACAGATGG
>JAJXWF010000167.1 GCA_021781735.1 Actinomycetes bacterium | reverse complement strand
TGGTCACCGCGCTCACCTACCTGCGCTCGGTCGCCAACCCGTTCACCAATCCGACCCGCGCCGACCAGGTGCGGGCGGTCGTGCAGGCGGCGGTGGACATGTACCAGGGCACCGTCGACACGACCAGGTTGGACATGATGATGTCCACCGACGGGATGTCGATCTCCGGCACCGACGCCCCCCGCGTCTATTCGGTGTGCGACGCCGGCGACCTCGTCTGCGACGCGGCGAAGCCGCTGGCCCGCATCCTCACGACCGTGAGCACGATCACGGCGGAGCGCAACAGGGCGCGGCCGATCCACCTCGGCTACCACGGAGCGGCGGTCGGGAACACCGTCACGGCGGTCGCCGACGCTCTGGCAGGGATCCCGGCGCAGCCCGCACCGACCGCCCCGGTGACCGCTCCGTCGACGACTGCCACATGGCTGCCGGTGGGCCTCGCGGGCGTCGCCGTCACCCTGGTGCTGCTCGTGGTCGTCCTCCATCTCGGACGCCGGTTCCGGCGGGCCCGCTCGGCCGGCTGAGCCGTGGTCGCGGGCCGCGGCTCGCCCGTGCGCGACGGTGGCGGATAGACTCGTCCGTTGTGGCACTAGAAGACCTGCAGAACACCATCGCCGACCTCGAACGATCCCTCGACAGCATCGAGGCCGTCCTGGACCCCGAGGCCAAGCGTGCCGAACTCCGCGAACTCGAGGAGCAGGTCAGCGCCCCCGACCTCTGGGACGACCAGGCAAATGCGCAACGGGTCACGTCCCGGCTGTCGATGCTCCAGGGAGAGGTCGAACGGGTGACCGGCCTGCGCCAGCGTCTCGACGACGTGCAGGTGCTGCTGCAGCTCGGGGCCGAGGAGGGCGACGCCGACTCGATCACCGAGGCGGAGCAGGAGATCGTCCGGCTCCGGAAGGACATCTCCGGCCTTGAGGTGCGCACCCTGCTGTCCGGCGAATACGACGAACGCGACGCGCTGGTGACGATCCGCTCGGAGGCCGGTGGCATCGACGCCGCCGACTTCGCCGCGATGCTGCTGCGCATGTACACCCGATGGGCCGAGCGTCACAGCTACGGCTACGAGGTCTACGACGTCTCCTACGCCGAGGAGGCCGGGATCAAGTCCGCCACCTTCACCGTCCGCGCGCCGTTCGCCTACGGGTCGCTGTCGGTCGAGGCCGGCACCCACCGGCTGGTGCGGATCTCGCCGTTCGACAACCAGGGACGCCGGCAGACGTCGTTCGCCGGAGTGGAGGTGCTGCCGGTCACCGAGGAGACCGACCACATCGACGTGCCCGAGGGCGACATCCGCGTCGACGTGTTCCGCTCGTCGGGTCCGGGAGGGCAGAGCGTCAACACCACCGACTCCGCCGTGCGGATCACCCACCTGCCGACCGGCATCGTCGTGAGCTGCCAGAACGAGAAGTCCCAGCTGCAGAACAAGGCTGCCGCCCTGCGGGTGCTGCAGTCGCGGCTGCTCGAACGGGCCCGGCAGGAGCGGGAGGCGCAGATGAGGGAGCTGAAGGGCGACTCGGGCAATTCGTGGGGATCCCAGATGCGGTCCTACGTGCTGCACCCGTACCAGATGGTCAAGGACCTGCGCACCGACTACGAGGTGGGCAACCCCGACGCGGTCTTCGACGGCGACATCGACGGCTTCATCGACGCCGGGATCCGCTGGCGACGTCGCGGCGCCTGAGGAGCGCCCGGGTCCCCCGGGCGCGGCGCCAGGCGGGTCGAATCGGGCGTTCGCGGGTGGGTACCTTAGAATTCTTCAGAACCCGCGCGTCGGCACGTGACGCGTGACCCGGGCTCACTTCCCCAGCAAGAGGCCGATGCATGATCACCTTCGACAACGTCACCAAGTTCTACGACGCCCAGCAGACCCCGGCGCTGTCCAACGTCAATGCGCAGATCGACAAGGGCGAATTCGTCTTCCTCGTGGGTTCGTCGGGCTCCGGGAAGTCGACGTTCCTCCGGCTGATCCTGCGGGAACTGGTCACCAGTAGGGGGCAGGTGCTGGTCGCGGGCAAGGACCTCTCCCGGATCCACCCGTGGAAGATCCCGCAGCATCGGCGCCGCATCGGCACGGTCTTCCAGGACTTCCGGCTGCTGCCCGGCAAGACGGTCAACGAGAATGTGGCGTTCGCGCTGCAGGTGATCGGACGTCCGACCAGCGAGATCAAGCGTCGGGTTCCCGAGACGCTGCAGACCGTGGGCCTGCTCGGCAAGGGCGACCGCCTGCCCGATGAACTGTCCGGCGGCGAGCAGCAGCGGGTCGCGATCGCCCGGGCGTTCGTCAACAACCCCGCCATCCTCATCGCCGACGAGCCCACGGGCAACCTCGACCCGGCCACGAGCGTGGGCATCATGAAACTTCTCGACCGGATCAACCGCACCGGCACGACGATCATCATGGCCACCCACGACTCGACGATCGTCGACCAGATGCGCCGCCGGGTGCTCGAACTCAACAAGGGAGTCCTGGTCCGCGACCAGACCAAGGGTGTCTACGGCGCGTCCTGACGCCCCGATCCGCCACCGCACGCCACACACGAAGGATTCAGCCTGATATGCGCCACACACTGCGGGAAACCTGGTCGGGGTTGCGACGGAACCTGTCGATGACCGTTGCCGTGATCGTGACCATGTGGGTGTCCCTCACCCTGTTCGGCACCGGGCTGATGACCACTCAGCAGGTCGACCTGGTCAAGGGCAAGTGGTACGACAAGATCGAAATCTCCGCGTTCCTGTGCGTCAAGGACCTCGGCCAGTACCCGGGGGGCACGTGCACCGCGAACCAGGACACCACAGATGCCCAACGGGCCGCGATCCAGAAGGCACTGCAGGACAATCCCGAGGTGCAGAAGGTCTACTACGAGACCAAGGCCGAGGCCTACCAGCAGTTCCAGCAGACGTACAAGAACACGCCGATCCTCAACACGCTCACCGAGAGCCAGATGCAGGACTCGTTCCGGATCAAGCTCGTCGATCCCAACAGCTACGAGGGTGTCGTGCAGGAGTTGAAGGCGATGCCCGGCGTCCAGGCGGTGCAGGATCTGCACACCGTGCTCGACCCGCTGTTCAAGGCGCTCAACGCGGTGAAGTGGGCTGCGAACGGCATGAGTGCGCTGCTGCTCCTCGCCGCGGCTCTGCAGATCGGGAACACGATCCGGATGGCCGCCTTCTCTCGACGGCGTGAGCTGGGCATCATGCGGATGGTGGGCGCGAGCAACACCTACATCCTGTTGCCGTTCCTGCTCGAGAGTCTGGTCGCCGGCGTCCTCGGCTCGGCGTTGGCGGCGGCAACCATCGCGCTGGGCAAGTACCTCATCGTCGACCGGAACGCCGAGTTGACGATCCGGACCCTCCGGTGGATCGACTGGTCGCAGACCGGGCTGATCCTGGGGGCGGTCGGCGGCGTCGGCATCCTGCTCTCGGTCCTCCCGACCCTCATCGCCACCCGCAAGTACCTCCGGGTCTGACCCCCGCGTTCCCACCGATCCCCAGGAATCCGGCTCGGCCCGAGACCCGACGGGCGACGGTAGGGTGGGGCTCTCGAACCGAGCCGCACCGGCCGGTGACACTGCACGGAGGACGCCATGCCGCGCGAGAAGGGGCGCAAGCTCATCGCCCAGAACAAGAAGGCCTTCCACGACTACCACGTGGGCGACCGGTACGAGGCGGGCATGGTGCTCACCGGCACCGAGGTGAAGTCGCTGCGTCAGGGCCGGGCGTCGCTGGTCGACGGGTTCGTGACGATCGACGACGGTGAGGCCTGGCTGCGCAACGCGCACATCCCCGAGTACGAGATGGGCACCTGGAAGAACCACGCCGCACGCCGCACGCGCAAGCTGCTGCTGAACCGGCGCGAGATCGACCGGCTCGAACGCGAGGTGGCGCACAGTGGGCGCACGATCGTGCCGCTGGCCGTCTACTTCTCCGACGGCTACGCCAAGATCGAGATCGGCGTCGCCACCGGAAAGCGCGACTGGGACAAGCGGCAGACCATTGCCGAACGGGACGCCCGACGCGACGCGGAGCGGGAACTCGCCGAGCGGAACCGCGCTCGGCGCTGATCCCGCCCGAACCCGACATGGGGCAGACTGACCGACGAGCCCATGGAAGGTGGCGAGGCCGATGTTCCGACGGGCACGCCTGATCGTCATCGCCGTGCTGTCCCTGATCGGCTGGACGGTGGCGACCCCGGCGTGGGCCGCCACACCCGACAGCATCGACACGATGACCGCCGCGTTCACGGTCGACACGGCCGGTCGGGTGCACGTCGACGAGACGGTCGTCTACCGTTTCGGCACCGACTCGGGACGCCACGGCCTCACCTGGACGTTGCTCACCCGCGAGCCCTACGACGACACGTCCGACGCGCTCTACGGCATCAGCAACGTCACCGTCTCCAGCGCCGACGCGTCCGCCGCGGTTCAGAGCAGCACGACCACCAGCGGGCGCAACGCCTGGCTGAGCCTTCGGATCGGCTCAGCCGACCGGGTCATCTCGACCCCGACGGCCACCTACAGGATCAGCTACGACATCACCGGTGCGCTGCGGCACTTCGCCTCCTACGACGAGTTCTACTGGGACGTCGTGAGCGGGAACACCCCGACGATCCGCCACCTCGACATCACCACCGCGGTGCCCGGTGGTGTCCGGGCGGTCACCTGCTTCGTCGGCCCGGTGAAGAGCACCCAGCCGTGCGCGGACGCGACGGTGACCAGCGGAACGGGCCACTACACGGTCATCGACAAGCAGCAGGGCGACGTCGTGAGTATCGGCGCCAAGATCGGGTCGGGACTGGTGAGCAATCCCGGACCCCACCTGGTGACCCGCGCCGACCAGGGCGCCCGCGAGGTGGCCGCGGTGGCTCGGGTCGCCGGGCCGATCGCCGCGGTCGTGCCGCCACTGTTCGGCTTCCTACTCCTTCGGCGTCGCCGCGACGAACGCTACGTGGGCCTGCCACCCGGGATGACGCCCGCAGCCGGTGAGGTCGCCCGGGTCGCGCCGGCGCGGCGGATCGAGATCCCGGTGGCGTTCGCGCCCCCGCGTCTCACCGTGGCCGAGGCCGGGATGCTCGCCGACGGGCGGCTCGGGTCGGCCGAGGTGGCCGGAACGCTGGTCGGCCTCGCGGTCCGCGGCGTGGTCACCCTCGGCGGTGACCGGGACAGTGCCAGCGTCCACCTCGCCAACCCCAGCCTGCCCCTCGCGCCGCACGAGGACGCACTGCTGGCTGCGGTGTTCGGCGGACCGGGCACCGCCACACTGTCGGGACCGTCGGTCGCGCTCGGCCAGACGGCCGATCTGTCGACCGCGGGCCAGATCTACCGGGCGCAGGCCCGGATGCGCCGGCTGGTGCTTGGCACGGCGGCCGAACGGCACTGGTACCGGCGACTGCCCGGGACCGCCGGATCGGCGGCATTCGGTGCCGCCGGCTGTGCAGCGGTGCTGGTGGCGCTCATCGCGCTCGCCGCGGGTGGATCGGTCCTCGCGTCGATGATGGCGACCGGCACCGGGATCCTCAGCCCGACCCTCGTGGTGTGGCTCGTCGTCGTGGCCGTTTCGGCCATCGTCACTCTCGTGGTGGTGCGCATGCGCACGGTCAAGGGACAGCGCAGCGCCGACGGCACCGCGCTCACCGACCAGATCGAGGGTTTTCGCACGTACCTCGCGACCGCGGAGGCGGAACAACTGCGCTTCGAGGAGGGGGAGGACATCTACTCGAAGTACCTGCCCTGGGCCATCGTCTTCGGCCTCACCGAACGGTGGGCGCAGGTGTGTCAGCGGCTCATCGACCTGGGCCGCCTGCCGAACACGCCGCCCTCGTGGTACGTGGGCCCGCTCGACATGTGGAACCCCTACTGGATCGCCGGCCCGATCGGCCATGTGACCACGGCCGCGATGCCACCGGTGCCGGTCAGTTCGGGGTTCGGCGGAGGCTCAAGCTTCGGCGGCGGGGGCTTCAGCGGCGGCGGCGGGGGGGGCACGGGCATCGGCTCGTGGTGAGCCTGCGGTGGAGCGGGCTCAGCGCACGTCGACGAGGTCGCACACGAAGATCAGCGTCTCACCCGGCGCGATGACGCCGCCGGCTCCGCGATCGCCATAGGCCATCTGCGGGGG
>JAJXWF010000014.1 GCA_021781735.1 Actinomycetes bacterium | reverse complement strand
GTCCGCCGCGGTGAGCACCGCTGCGCTCAGAGGATGGGGACGCCCGAACGCCGCCAGCCACGTGGGGTCGGGATGAGCCGACCACGAGACGCGCACATCGGGGGGCAGCGGCACGCCGGGGGCGGAACGCAGATCCCGTGTCATCAACCAGGTGGGACTGTGCGCGGCCCACCCTCCGCGCACCAGCAGGTCGTACAGCCGATGGCGCTCCCCCGCGCGCGCCGGCAGCATCACCTGTGGTGGCAGCCCACGCGACCGGTAGAACGCGGTCACCCGGTCGAGAGCTCCGGCGACATCGGTGCCCGGGTCGCCCTCGCAGAGCGCCGAGTTCGCGCGGCGCGTGTACCCGCCGCCCGCGCGCAACTCCCACCCGCCGAGGCGTTCCAGTTCGAGTCCGGGCCACCCGCGGGCCGCCAGGCGGGCCAGGTCGGCGGGTGTCGAGCTCGGCCGCACGGTCTTCGGAGGTACCGGTCGCCACGCCACCACGGCGGCGGTACCGACGGTCCGGGGACCGCGGTCCCAGGGCAGAATGACCAGCCGCAGGTCATCGGCGGCGACCACTTCGCCGACCAGGTCGCTGGCCGTGCCGTGGGGGTCGACGTAGCGCAGTGATATCCGGATGCCTGTCGGTGGGTGACGCATCAGGGCTGGCGATCCACGAGGGCGTCGGCCAGCGCCTGCCCCACCTCGGAGGCCCGGGTGAGGAACGACGGGAAGTCGGACGGCGCGTCGCCGTCAGCGGTGTCGCTGATCGCGCGTACCACCGCGAATGCGATCCGGTAGCCGGTGCAGGCCTGCGCGAAGGCCGCGCCCTCCATCTCGGTGCACAGGGCCCCGAAGACGGTGTGAATCTCTCGGCCGTGATCCCGGTCGGCGACGAACTGGTCACCGGAGGCAATCCTCCCTTGGAGCACCCGGCCCGTCGACCCGGTCGCGGCCGCACGCGCGGCGTCCAGCACCCGGGCCGCCAGTTCGGGGTCGGCAGGCCACGCGAACGGCTCGCCCAGGAGTTCTCCGCGGGGGCGTCCCAGTGCGGTGAGGTCGACGTCGTGCTGCACCAGGTCGGTCGCGACCACGAGGTCGCCGACGCGCAGACCCGGAGCGACTCCCCCGGCGACGCCGGTGAACACGGCCTCCGTGACACCGGCCTGCGCCAATGCGGCCACAGCAAGGGCGGCGTTGACCTTGCCGACCCCGCATGTCGCCACCGCCACGGGACGCCGGGTGCCCGAAGGCGTGGTGTAAATGCCGACCGTGACCACCGTCGAGCCGACTGTGAGCTCGACGGCATCGCGCAGCCGCCCCCGGATCGACACGATCTCGGCCTCGATCGCCCCCAGGAAGGCGAGCACGGTCACTCCTCAAGCAGTCCGCGGCGCGCGAGCAGGGGCCGGACCTCGGCGTCGCGACCCCGGAAGGCCCGGTAGGAGTCGAGCGGCTCTCGGCTGCGGCCGCGGCTCAGCAATTCACCTCGGAATCGTCGACCGTTCTCCCGGGTCAGTCCGCCATGCTCCTTGAACCACTCGACGGTGTCCGCGTCCAGCACTTCGCTCCAGATGTAGGAGTAGTAGGCGCCGTCGTACCCGCCCCCGAAGGTGTGCGCGAAGTAGCAGGTCGAGTACCGCGGCGGGATCACCGGGTTGTCGAGGCCGACCCGGTGCAGCGCGGAGGCCTCGAAGGCGTCCACGTCGTCGACCTGCGTGCCGGCCGCGATCTTGTGCCATTCCTGGTCGAGGAGGGCCGCGGCGAGGTACTCGGAGGTGGCGAAGCCCTCGTTGAACTGCTGACTCGCCCGCAACTGCTGCACTACCGGGGCGGGCAACGGCTCACCCGTCACGTGGTGACGGGCGTAGTGGTCGAGCACCTCGGGCCACATCACCCACATCTCGTTGACCTGACTGGGGAACTCGACGAAGTCGCGGCCGGTCGCCGTGCCCGACACGCTGGGGTAGGTCGTGTCGCTGAACAGGCCGTGTAGGGCGTGGCCGAACTCATGGAACATCGTGCGGACGTTGTCGAGGGTGAGCAGCGTCGGCTCGTCCGCTCGCGGCTTGGGCACGTTGAGGTTGTTGCACACGACCGGACGCCGGCCGAGCAGGTGCGACTGGTCGACGAGGTTGTTCATCCAGGCGCCGCCGCGCTTGCTGTCACGGGTGTAGACGTCGTGCAGGAACAGCCCGAGAGGCGATCCGTCCTCATCGGCCACCTCGAACACCCGCACATCGGGGTGGTAGCCCCGGAGGTCGTGGCGTTCGGTGAAGGTGATTCCGTAGAGCTCGGTGGCGGCGTGGAAGACGCCGTCGATCAGTACCCGGTTGTACTCGAACCAGGGCCGCAGGGACGTCGTGTCGAGGGCGAATTCCCGGGCCCGCACCAACTCCGCGTAGTAGCTCCAGTCCCACGCCTCCACGGCGAACGGGGGGAGGCCATGCTCGGCGGCGTCCCGGTCGGCCTCGGCCTGCAGCCGGGCCAGTTCGGCGTCGGCGTTGCGCCGGGCGGGCCCGGCCATCGGATAGACCAACTGTTCGATCGCCTCGGGGGTGCGGGCGGTCTCGTCCGCGACCTTGCGGGCCACGTGGTTGGGGTAGCCGAACAACCGGGCCAGTTGGGCCCTCAGGTCGACGAGTTCCAGCACGATCGTGCTCGTGTCCCAGCGGTTGCCGCGATGTCCACGCGCCCGCTGGGCGTCGAAGATCCGCTTCCGGGAGTCGCGACGGGTCAGTGACGCGAGGTAGGGGTGGTTGGTGAAGTTCAGCAGGTTGACCAGGTAACGGCCGTCGAGTCCCCGCGCACGGGCGGCCTCGGCGCAACTGCCGAGTTCCTCCTCGGTGAGGCCGTCGAGTTCGTCGGCCGACTCGAACACGACCGCCCCGTCGTTGGTGTCGGCGATCAGCCGGTTCTCGAACTCGCTCTGCAGGGTGGCGATCCGGGCATTCAGACGCCGCACCTCCGCCCGGGCGGCCGCATCGAGCCCGGCCCCGGCATTGCGCCGGGTGATCCAGTGCCGGTGCAGCACGTAGGCCTGCTCGTCGGTGAGGTCCATCTCCGCACGCCGCGTGTACAGGTCTTCGATCCGCCGCCACAGCCCGGGGTGCAGCAGGAAGGAGCTGCGGTGCTGCGACAGGATCGGCGCCAGTTCGACGTCGTAGGCACGCATCTCGTCGCTGCCGTCGGCGCTGAGCAGGGCGGAGAACACGGTGGTCGCGCGGTCGAGCAGGTCTCCTGCCCGCTCGAGGGCTTCGATGGTGTTCTCGAAGGTGGGCGGATCGGCGGTGGTGGCCACGGCGTCGATCTCGCGGAGGTGATCCGTGAGGCCGGCCTCGATCGCCTCGCGGAAGTCGCTCAGTCCGATCGCTGCGAAGTCCGGCAGTTCGTACGGCAGTGGGGAGGGGGTCAGCAAGCAATTCGGCACTCCACGAGACTATCCCCCTACCACCTGGTTGGTTTTTGCGCGTCGTCGTGGCGGCCGCCCCGGCCGCGTGCTAGGAAAGTTCCATGTCGCCGGACACAGCGGTCCGGCCGAGAGTGGAAGGTGCACCGATGACTGCCGAACCCGTTCTGAGCCCCGATTACCGCGATCAGGGCCATCGGTTCCCCGACGACTTCGTCTTCGGCTCGGCCACGGCCTCGTACCAGATCGAGGGGGGCGTCCACGAGGACGGGCGTGGCCCGTCGATCTGGGACACCTTCAGCCACACCGCGGGCACGACTGCCAACGGCGACACAGGCGACGTCGCCGATGACCATTACCACCGCCTCGACACCGATCTCGACCTCATGGCGCGCTACCACCTCGACGCCTACCGGTTCTCGATCGCATGGCCGCGGATCCAGCCAACCGGGTCGGGGCCGGTGAACCGCGCCGGCATCGACTTCTACAACCGTCTCATCGACGGGCTGCTCGAGCGCGGCATCTCCCCCACCTGCACGCTCTACCACTGGGACCTGCCTCAGGCGCTCGAGGACGCCGGAGGCTGGCCGAATCGCGACACCGCCGAGCGCTTCGCCGAGTACGCCGCCATCTGTGGTGAGGCCTTCGGCGACCGGATCGAGCAGTGGACGACGCTGAACGAGCCGTGGTGCACCGCGCACCTCGGCTACGGCATCGGCGTCCACGCCCCCGGACGCCAGGACCCGCTCGACCTGCTGCGTTCCGTGCACACGCTCAACCTTGCCCACGGACTCGGGGTGCAGGCGCTGCGATCGTCGGTCCAGCGGCCCGACGCCAAATACTCGATCACCTTCAATCTGCAGACGGTCATCCCCGCGAGTGACGCCCCGGGTGATCTCGAGGTGGCCGAGAAGGTCCGACACGTCAACAATCGGCTGTTCACCTCCCCAGTGATGTTCGGCCGATACGAGCCGGAACTGTTGGAGATCACGCGTCGCTACACCGACTGGGGATTCGTGCGCGACGGCGACCTGCAGGCCATCCACCAGCCGATCGACGTGCTCGGGCTCAACTGGTACACCCCCGCATGGGTGAAGCAGGTGAAGCCGTTCGCCCTCGAATCCGAGGGGTCGTGGATCCCCACGACCAACATCGGCGTCGACGATGTTCGGGCCGTGGCGAGCGATCTTCCCGCCACCGACATGAGCTGGCCGATCGAGCCGTCCGGCCTGGAGCGTCAGTTGCTCGACATGGCCGCGGAATTCCCGGGCGTGCCCCTCGTGATCACCGAGAACGGCTGCGCCTACGACGATCCGGTGGTCGGCGGGCGGTGCCACGACGCCCGCCGGGTCGACTACCTCACCCGTCACATCAGCGCGGTGCGCCGGGCGATGTCGCAGGGCGCACCCGTCGTCGGCTACTACGTGTGGAGTCTGATGGACAACTTCGAGTGGGCCGAGGGCTACGGGAAGAGGTTCGGGATCACCCACGTCGACTACGAGACCCAGGTGCGCACCCCGAAGGACTCCGCACTCTGGTACTCGCGCCTGGCGAGCACCAAAATCCTGCCGCCGACCGACGACATCGACTGACGACCCGCGCGCGGCGGCCCTAGACGACGAACGGGCTGGGGTCGCCCGCACCCACGCGCAGTATCTCCGGCTCATCGCCGCTCAGGTCGACGACGGTGGTGAGCTCGGTGCCGGCGTCACCCGAGTCGAGGACGGCGTCGAGTTCGTGATCGAGGGCGTCCTTGACCGTCCACCCGTCGACCTGCGGTTCGGTTTCCCCAGGCAGGATCAGGCTCGACGACATGAGCGGCTCGCCCAGTGTCGCGAGCAGCGCCAGAGCGGTGACGTTCTGCGGGATGCGGACGCCCACTGTGCGCTTCTTCGGATGCGCCATCGCCCGTGGCACCTCCTTGGTGGCGCGCAGGATGAATGTGTACTGGCCCGGGGTGGCCGCCTTCACCGCCCGGAAGATCCGGTTGTCCATCGTGACGAACGCGCCGAGCTTGGCGAACTCGTCGACCACCAAGGTGAAATGGTGACCCTCGTCGAGGTGACGCAGCCGCCGGATGCGCTCGAGTCCCTCCCGGTTGCCGAACCGGACGCCGAGGGCATATCCGGAGTCGGTCGGATAGGCCACCAGTCCGCCCTCGGAAATGATGTCGGCCACCTGGGACAGGGCGCGTAGCTGCGGATTGACCGGGTGCACGTCGAAGTATCGGGCCATATCAGGATCCTATGTGGCGCCCCGGTTTGCGATCAGGAACTCCGAGGCCTCCGGCCGGCGGACACGGCGCGGCGAGCGGCGCGCGCGGCGGCCCGCTCGGCGCGGGCCCGAGCCTTCTCACGGCGCGTCTCGGCGACTCGGGCCGCGACGACTCGGCGGGCCTCTTCGTTGACTTCCGCCCTGATCCGGCGGAGGTCCCGGGTGCGGTACCTCCACACGACCCATGCGACGACGACGACGGCCAGCACGATCGCGACCCAGGTGGCGATGCTCGAGTAGCGGGCCAGCGCCTCCTGCGCGGGCCGGCCCAGGTAGTACCCCAGGTAGATCCAGGCGAACGTGGAGACCGCCGCCCCGGCGAGGTCGACCTTGATGAGGGTGCGCCACCGCACGTTCGCGGCGCCGAGGGTGGCGTAGATCACCGACGACAGCGGCATGAGCACATAGGTGAGCAGGATCGCGACGCTGGGCCATCGGGAGGCGACCCGCTCGATGATCCGGAGCACCTGGCGCTGCCGCCTCGACGTGGTGCTCCAGTGGGTGAGCACGTCGCGTCCCCACAGGGTTCCAGCCCAGAACACCACGAGGTGCCACTTGATGGTGCTCACCGTGGTGACCAGCCAGATGATCGGCAGCCACTCGGCACGGTGGTGGTTGAAGGCCGCCTTGGCCCCGAGCCCGACTTCGGCGATCGGATCGGTGGTGAGCACGCTCGACAACGACACGTGCGGCAGCAGCCACGCCTTCACCGGGATCGAGGCCAGTTCCCAGGCGGCCAGCAGCATGAGCAGTGCCGCGCAGGTGGCCCTGAGCCAGCGGTCGACCATCACCGCGCGCCGCGTGCGGGGCCGCGGTGCCGGCGATGCCGCGCCGGGATCCACTGGAGGAATCATCGTTGCCAGATTACCGGCGTTCAGCGACTTTTGAGCTCAGCCCACACCTCGGCGTCGACCCGCAGGGTTCGCACCCCGACGATGCCGAGGAACACCGTGCCGACGGTGTCGTCGACGCGCACGTGCAGGCGGCCCCCCGCCACGTCGACGACGCCGTGCACGCCCCTGTCGGCGAGCGTCCGCCGAGCCGCCGACGCCGCAACCCCCGACCCGTCACCGCCGCCGAGCTCGAGCGCCGCGGCCGCGTCGGTGCCGGACCTGGCCGCCTGAGCGGCCACCACGGCCGCCTCCCGGGTGGCCGACGCCTGAGCCGCCCCATCGACGACCAGGCCGCAGAGCACGATCAGCATCGGTACCAGGCTCACGATCAGCGTGGTGAAACTGACCCCTCGGTCGTCGTGGATGGGGCCGCCACGCCCCGCTCGGGGAGCGGACACCGGGCCGGACGGGGGGCAACAACGGACCATGGGCGAAGTCTCGCACCGTCGGGGGCTCGCCCCGCCCCAGGATCCACAGCCATTAGGCTGTGCTGGGTCGTCCGGCGGTGCCGGAGTGTCAATCTGTGGAAAAGGGAGTGGTTGTCCATGGTCAAGAAGGTTGCGCTGCTCACCGCGGGCGGGTTCGCGCCGTGCCTCTCGTCGGCCGTCGGTGGCCTCATCGAGCGGTACACCCAGGTGGCCCCCGACGTCGAGATCATCGCCTACAAGCACGGCTACCAGGGCCTGCTGCAGGGCGACTACATCACCGTCACACCGGAGGTGCGCGAGCACGCTGACGTTCTGCACCGCTTCGGAGGGTCGCCGATCGGCAACTCACGGGTGAAGCTGACCAACGTGAAGGACCTCGTCAAACGCGGCCTGGTGGCAGAGGGCGACGACCCGCTGAAGGTCGCGGCCGACCGGCTGGTGGCCGACGGGGTCGACGTGCTTCACACGATCGGTGGTGACGACACGAACACCACGGCCGCCGACCTGGCCACCTATCTCGCCCAGCACGACTACGGCCTGACCGTCGTCGGACTGCCGAAGACGATCGACAACGACATCGTGCCGATCCGCCAGTCGCTCGGAGCGTGGACCGCCGCGGAGCAGGGGGCGGTGTTCGCCCGCAACGTCGTCGGAGAGCACAACTCGGCGTCGCGGATGCTGATCGTGCACGAGGTCATGGGACGCAACTGCGGGTACCTCACCGCCGCGACGGCGCAGAAGTACCGCGAATGGCTCGACACCCAGACGTGGGTTCCCGAGATCGGACTGTCGCGTAAGGCCTGGGACGTGCACGCGGTCTACCTGCCCGAGGTGGTCATCGACATCGCCGGCGAGGCCGAGCGGCTCCGTACCGTGATGGACACCGTCGGGAACGTGACGATCTTCCTCTCGGAGGGCGCCGGACTCGACGCGATCATCGCCGAGATGGAGCGCGCCGGGGAGGAGGTGCCCCGCGACCCGTTCGGCCACGTCAAGCTGGACAAGATCAACCCCGGCGCCTGGTTCGCATCGAAGTTCGCCAAACTGCTGGGGGCTGAGAAGGTCATGGTGCAGAAGTCCGGGTACTTCAGCCGATCGGCCGCGGCCAACCAGCAGGATCTCGACCTCATCCACGCCTGCACCGACCTGGCCGTCGACGCCGCACTGGCCGGTACCCCGGGGGTCGTCGGTGAGGACGAGGAGAACGCGGACCTGCTCTCGGTGATCGCGTTCGAGCGGATCACGGGCGGCAAGCCGTTCGACATCACCCAGCAGTGGTACCTCGACATGATCGACGCCATCGGCCAGCCCGCTCCCGTTCCTGCGGTGGGCGGCGGGCACTGATCGACTCCAGTACTGATCGATCCCAGTACGGATTGACCCCAGTACGAACCGATGGGCCCCGGATGCCGACAGGCGTCCGGGGCCCATCGGCATCCGGTGGTGACCCGGCCGGATGTCTCACTTCTTCGGAGGACGATAGGGCACCTGGCTGCGCCGCCGGATGCGCGTCGGCTTGGTGTCCTCCCGCGGCTCCTCCTCAACCTGGATCACCTCGGTGGGCGTGGCCATCGCGTCCTCGGGCTCCGGCATCGCCGGCACGTCGTGGACGCCGGGGGTCAGCGCCACAGTCTGGGGGGCAAGGGCCCTGGCCTTCTTGTTGAGGATGCGTTCCTTGTCGAGGTCGGCGGCCGCCCAATGGCCGGGCACGGTCACCACGCCCGGTCGCCCGCGCAGCAACTCGTCTGTCTCGTTGTACTTGCGGGGCAGTGCGGGCTGATAGGCGGTGGCGATCCACGCGGCCGCGAACAGGGTGAGGCGCGCGAACAGGTTGAAGAACAGCATGACGATGATGATGTTGCCGAACACGAGCGCGGCGAAGCTGCGGGAGAACTCGGCGATCAGCAGGGTCGTGAGGTACTGCAGCAGTGCCAGCGAGATTGCCGCCGTCAACGACCCCACGATCATCGGACGCCGCGGGGCCTCGTACTGGGGCAGCACCTCGTAGAGGAAGTAGAACAGGACGAACCCGGTGATGACCGCCAGCGCCGAGGTGCCGAGTTGCAGAGCGGCCGATGCACCCGGGTTGCCGGTGAGCCCGAGCAGGCCGACCATCCAGTCGCCGAAGCGTGAGCCGAGTGTGGTCAGCAGGAAGCTCACGCTCACCATGGCGATGAGGATGACGAAGTAGACGAGGTTGACCAAGCGCTCGGTGATGAAGTTTCGTCCTGGCGGGCTCCAGTCGAAGTCGGGTCGCCACTGCGCACGGACGGCGCCGCGCAGGTTCCCCATCCATCCCGAGCCCGCGTACGAGGCGGACAGCAGGGCGACCAGCCCGACCCCCCGCCAGTTCGCGAGCGCCTGCTCGATGAGGTTCACGGTCTTGGCGCCACCCGCGACCGATCCGACGGTGTCGATGGCCACATCGCGGAACCGCAGTAGCCAATCCGGCCGGATGACCGTGAGGGTGAGGCCCAGCCCCGAGAAGATCAGCATCAGCACCGGGATGATCGTCAACACCGAGAAGTAGGTGATTCCGCCCGCCAACTGGTTGCCGAGCCGGTTGTTGTACCGGTCGTTCGCGCGCAGCACGTGGGCCGACCACGGGGTGCGCTTGATCTTCGTCCAGAGACGTCCGATCATCACGCTCCCTCCGCGGCTCGTGCACTGGCGGGCGGGGACGTCGTCTCCCGCCGGTTCACCCGAGGATATTGCCCCGACGTGCCCCGGCGCAGATTTGCGTCCGCCGGCCCACCGTGCCCCGCGCCCGCGGTCCGGCGGGTGCGGGGGTCATTCGGTCGCGTACGCCTCCGGCGGCAGGCAGGTGCACACGAGGTTGCGGTCGCCTCGCGCCCCGTCGATCCGGGCCACCGCCGGCCAGTACTTGTCCCGGACGCCGGCCCCGACCGGCCCCGACGTGCGTCCGGCGGGGAATCCGGCCTGCCCTCGCGTGTAGGGGTGATTCCACGCGTCGCCCGTCGTTTCGTGGAGCGTGTGGGGTGCGTTGTGCAGCGGGTTGTCCTCGGCCGGCCACCGCCCGGCGGCCACCTCGTCGATCTCGTGGCGGATGGCGATCATCGCGTCACAGAACCGATCGAGCTCGCTCAGATCCTCACTCTCGGTGGGCTCGACCATCAGCGTGCCGGCCACTGGGAAACTCACGGTGGGCGCGTGGAACCCGTAGTCGATGAGCCGCTTGGCCACGTCGTCGACCGTGACGCCGGTGGCCTTGGTGAGCGGGCGCAAGTCGAGGATGCACTCGTGGGCGATGAGTCCGTTGCGACCGGTGTACAGCACCGGGTAGTGCTCGGCCAGCCGGTGCGCGATGTAGTTGGCGTTGAGTACCGCCGTGAGCGTGGCTTCCCGTAGCCCGTCGGCGCCCATCAGCGCGATGTACCCGTGCGAGATCGGCAGCACCCCCGCCGAACCCCACGGGGAGGCGGCGACGGGGCCGCGGCTGGTGGCGGGGCCGGCCGCCTCGGCGAGCGGGTGGTTGGGCAGGAATGGCGCGAGGTGTGCCTTGACACCGATCGGCCCCACACCGGGGCCACCGCCACCGTGCGGGATCGCGAACGTCTTGTGCAGGTTCAGATGGCTGACGTCGGCGCCGAAATCACCGGGACGGGCGAGCCCGACCATCGCGTTCATGTTCGCGCCGTCGACGTAGACCTGGCCTCCGGCCGCGTGCACCATCCGGCACAACTCGACGATGCCCTCCTCGAACACGCCATGGGTGCTCGGGTAGGTCACCATGATCGCGGCGAGCCGGTCGCGGTGCTTGTCGATCTTGTCGCCCAGGTCGGCGAGGTCGACCGACCCGTCGGCGGCCGCGGCCACCACCACGACCCGCATACCGGCCATCGCCGCGGAGGCCGCGTTGGTGCCGTGCGCCGATGAGGGGATCAGGCAGACGTCGCGGTCGGGCTCGCCGTTGGCCTGATGGTAGGCGCGGATCGCCAGCAGGCCGGCAAACTCACCCTGGCTGCCGGCGTTCGGCTGCAAGCTCACCCGGTCGTACCCGGAGATCTCGACAAGCCACTGTTCGAGTTCGTCGATGAGGCGCGCGTAGCCCAGCGCGTCGTTCCCGGGGGCGAACGGGTGCAGGTCGGCGAACCCGGCGTAGCTGATCGGTTCGAGTTCCGCCGCGGCGTTGAGCTTCATCGTGCACGACCCGAGCGGGATCATCCCCCGATCGAGGGCGAAGTCCCGGTCGGACAGGGTGTGGACGTACCGGAGCATCTGGGTTTCACTGCGGTGGGCGGAGAAGACCGGGTGGGTGAGGAACGCGGAGCTGCGGTGGTGACCCCCGAGCCCTCCGAACGCCACCGCCGCGGGGACGCCGAACGACTCGAGAACCGCAGCGATGTCGCGGGGGGTCGTGTCCTCCCCCACCGAGACCCCGACGTGGGTGGCGTCGACCAGACGCAGGTGGATCCCCCGGTCGTGGGCGGCCGACACCACTCCTGCGGCGTCGGGCACCTCGACGGTGACGGTGTCGAAGAAGTCGGGGCCCGCCAGGGAGAGGCCTGCCGCGTGGAAGGCACCTGCCAGACCGCGGGCGTGCTCGTGCAGTCGGCGGGCGATCGCGGTGAGTCCCTCGGGACCGTGGTAGACCGCGTACATCGAGGCCACCACCGCCAGCAGTACCTGCGCCGTGCAGATGTTCGACGTGGCCCGTTCGCGGCGGATGTGCTGTTCGCGCGTCTGCAGGGCCAACCTCAGGCTGGGGGTGCCGTGACGGTCGACGGAGACGCCGACGAGGCGTCCGGGTAGCGACCGCTCAAGGCCGCCGCGCACCGCGATGTAGCCGGCGTGGGGGCCGCCGTAGAACAAGGGAACGCCGAAGCGCTGGGCCGATCCGACGGCGATGTCGGCGCCCCACTCCCCCGGCGGGACGATGAGTGTGAGCGCGAGCAGGTCGGCGGCGGCAACCACCAGCGCCCCATTGTCGTGGGCGGTGCGGGCAATGGCCGCGAGTTCATCCGGCCCGCGCAGGGTTCCGTCGGCGCCAGGTACTTGGACGATCACGGCGCTGGCCTCGTGTGTCTGCAGCGCGTGCACGAGGTCGTCGTCGGCGACGATCACCTCGACCCCGATGGCGTCGGCGCGGGTGTGCAGCACGGCCAGCGTCTGGGGCAGGATCCGCGGGTCGACCAGGACGCCCCCGCCCTTGGGCGAGGTGCGGTGCGCGATGGCCATGGCCTCAGCCACGGCGGTCGCCTCGTCCAGCAGGCTCGCGTTGGACACCGCCAGCGCGGTGAGGTCGCTGATCATCGTCTGGAAGTTCAGCAGCGCCTCGAGGCGTCCCTGGCTGATCTCGGGCTGGTAAGGGGTGTAGGCCGTATACCAGGCGGGGTTCTCCAGCACCCGGCGGCGGATGAGCGGCGGGGTGACCGTGCCGTGGTAGCCGAGGCCGATCATCGCCCGGAGGGGGCGGTTCATCCCCGCGAGTTCCTGCATGCGTTCCAGGTGCTGGGTCTCGGTGAGCGCGGCGGGCAGGCGGAGGCCACGATCCAACCGAATCGCCGCGGGCATCGCCCGGTCTGCGAGCTCGGCCATCGACGCCACGCCGAGCGCGTCGAGCATTCTCGCCCGGTCATCCTCGCGGGGTCCGAGATGGCGTCCGAGGAAGCCTGCGTCGTCGCCGATTGCCCGTCCGTCAGCCATGTGTCACTCCACGTGATCGAGTTGTGTGCGGCACGCGCCCGTCCGCCGGAGTCACCATACAACCGTGCCGTCGCCGGCCGCCGATCGCGCCCCGGCTCCGCAGGCGCACTCACGTTCAGACGCCAACACCCCGCCGGTTGGCGGCGGGGTGTTGGGGTTGCGAGTGGCTTCCGGTGGTCAGCCGGCGCGGTGACGGCGTCGCCTGGCGAGCTCGTCGTCGGGGTGGTCCTGCGTCTGGGCGGCCCGCTGTCCGGGGAGCACCGACAGGGTGCCTTCCATGTCCCGCCACACGCCGCCGAGGGCGATGGCGAACATGCCTTGGCCACCGCGCAACAGGTCGATCACCTCGTGGTCGCTCGTGCATTCGTAGACCGACACGCCGTCACTCATCAGGGTCACCTCGGTGAGGTCCTGGACGCCGCGCTCGCGCAGGTGGTCGATCGCGATCCGGATCTGCTGCAGCGAGATGCCCGCGTCGATGAGTCGCTTGATGACCTTGAGCATCAACACGTCGCGGAACGAATACAACCGCTGCGACCCTGATCCGTCGGCCCCCCGGATCTCGGGGACGACCAGCCCGGTGCGGGCCCAGTAATCGAGCTGGCGATAGGTGATACCGGCCGCCCCGCAGGCGATCGGTCCGCGGAAGCCCAAGTCTTCGGGGAGTGGACTGAAGCTGCCGTCGAACAGGGCGTCCTGCAGCACCTCGGGCCTCAGGCCCTCGCCAGTCGCCAGCGCGTCCATGTCACTCCTCCACATCGGAAACCACCGCTACCAACCGGCGGGGCCCTGCCGTGCCCGCCATCATCGCGGGCCATCACTGCATCGGTGAAATCTGACGCTAGTGCGGGGTCCCGGGCCGGTCAACGATCCCGCCCGGCACGGCGCGCCGAAGTCGTCAGGGGGTCAACTACCGGTTGAGACTTGCGCCACGCGCTCTCGACCCGGACGCTCACTGCTCGTCGAAGTCGTCGGGGCTCACGTTGTCGAGGAACTCGCGGAACCGTTCGACCTCGTCGTCGGGCTCGTCGATCTCGATCCCGACCTGATCGAGCAGTTCATCCGGGCAACTGAGCGGGATCCCGGCTCGCACGGCGAGAGCGGCGAGGTCGGATGGGCGGGCAGCGATGACGTGACCCTCGACCTCCAGTTCGCCGATGAACACCCCGTCGGTGACCGACATGACGCGGCCCCGCACCGCCGTGTGACCGAGCTCGGCCAGCGTCGAGGCGAACAGATCATGGGTGAGCGGACGCGGGGGCACGATGCCATCGAGGGCATTCGCGATGGCGGAGGCCTCGTTGGCGCCGATCCAGATCGGCAGGCACCGGGTGCCATCGACCTCCTGCAAGAGCAGCAGCGGACCGTAGCCGGGCATGGTCACCCGCACACCCAGGACATCGAGATCTCGCATGCCACCAGCCTACGTGCTGAGCCCGGTGTGACACAGGAAGCGTCGACGGAAGCCACGGGCACCTCAGCCGCGGTCGAGCATGATGTGCATCATCGCGGCGTGGGCGTGCAGGATCAACTGGACGACCTCGGCGGCGGCCTGCGAGGTCTCGTCACTGTGGCGGCGCGTGAACGGGGCGACCGCCTGCTCGACCATGCCCGCCTCCCGTTCGGCGGCCTGCCGGATCGCGCGCAGATGGCGCGAGTCCATGCCGTAGAGCGCCAGTTTGCGGGCCGCCACGCAGACGGTGAGCGCCTCACGGCCGAACTGGTTGGTGCCCCGCTTGGGCACCACCAGCAGATGACGCTCCAGTTCGAGCAGCGCCGCCTCGGTGAGCCCGGACGCCTGCAACAACTCGCGGCGGCTCAACTTGATCGGGCTGCGGCTGTGCCTGGTCGGATCGTCGCCGGGCGCGGTCACCGGCGGCGGGGGCGGCATCTGTGTGGGGGCCGGGATCGCCGGGCTGTCGAGATCGGGCGGATCCTGCCCGGCGTCCATGGCATCGAGGTGCTCGCGGATCACCTTGAGAGGCAGGTAGTGGTCGCGCTGGACACGCAGGATGTAGCGCAGCCGGTCGATGTCGACCTGCGAATACCGCCGGTAGCCCGACGGGGCGCGCTCGGGAGACAACAGGCCCTCGCTCTCGAGGAACCGGATCTTGGAGATGGAGACGTCGGGGAACTCGGCCTTGACGATCGTCAGCACCTGCCCAATGCTGCGCAGCTGGGGGGGCATCAGCTCAAACCGTGCTCGCTCACGAAGTAGACCATGCGGTACTTGCCGATCTGAACTTCGTCACCGGGGCGCAGCAACGCCGACCCGTCAACCAGCGTGCGGTTGACGTAGGTGCCGTTGAGGCTGTTCTGGTCCTCGACGACCATCCCGTCTGCGGTGCGGCGGAAGTTCACGTGGTGGCGCGAGACGGTGATGTCGTCGAGGAAGATGTCCGACTTGGGGTGCCGACCCACTGTCACGAGGTCGGTGTCGAGCAGGTAGCGGGCCCCGGTGTCGGGACCCCGTTCGACGATGAGCAGGGCATGTCCCTTCGGGAGGGACTGGACCGCCTCGATCTCCTCGTCGCTGAGTTCGGGCTGATGACCGGTGTCCTCGGTCACGGCGCCGATGACCCGCGTGCTGTCACCCGGAGGCGCGACGAGCCGTTCCCCGCAGTTGGAGCAGAAGTTGCTGTTGTCGGGGTTTGAATGCCCGCAGGCCCTGCAGACGAGCATGTGTCCTCCGTGTCTCGGCTCTCGTGGGGTGGACTGAGGAAGCGAGCGTCACTCTCCGACCAGGTCGGCGTAGGCGTCGGCGTCGAGCAGGTCGTCGGTATCGGCATCACCCGACATCTCGAGTTCGTAGAGCCAGCCGTCACCGTAGGGGTCGCTGTTGATCACTTCGGGGGTGTCGGACAAGGCCTCGTTGACGGAGGTGACCACCCCCGTCAGGGGGCTGAGCACATCCGAGACGCTCTTGGTCGACTCGAGTTCGCCGCAGGCGTCACCCGCGGCCACCTCTTCGCCGACCGTGGGAAGGGACACGTAGACGATGTCGCCGAGCTGTTCGGCCGCATAGTCGGTGATCCCGACCCGCACGGTGTTGCCGTTGCCCTCGCGGACCCACTCGTGGTCGGAGCTGTATCTCAAATCCTCGGGAAAGCGCGACATCGAAGAGTCTCCTTGTCGGACAGCGGAACATCGCATCCCACCGGACGCCGGTGGGAATGGCCACACTACTGCCTCACTGCGTGCAGTGGCCGCGGCCACCATACCAATCCGCCGACCCTCGCGTGACCCGGATAACCCTGCGGCACGCCGATCAGGATGGCCGCGCGTAGCGCAGTGCCGGAGGGTCGTGGAGCGAGCCGATGAGCAGCTGGTTGTGCTGGCTGATCAGCACCGTTCCCCCGACCTGGGTGCTCTCGACGGTCGAGGCCAGTCCACCCCGGAATTTCAGCGCCCCCGAGAGAGTGGCCGGGTCACCGATGGCGTCGATGACGATCGGCCGTTGCACGGTCACACCGTCGGCGATGAGCGTGGTGGCGTGGGCGTCGAACCACGTGGAGGCGACCACCCGGACCGTGTGGTTGATCTGGATCGCCTCGGCCCCGGCGTCCCGCAGTTCCTGGATGGCGTCGACGAGCAGTTGCGGGGTGACCCGCTGCTGGGGGTCGAGGATCGTCACGGTGATCCCCGGACCCTGGGCGGCGACTTCGCCCGACAGCACTTGAAGGGCGTTGAGCCGAGCCTGGTTGGCCTCCTGGGCGGCCTTCTGCGAGGTGGCGCTGTTCTCGAGCTTGGTCTTGGTTCGGGACAGGCTCGAAATCTCGGAGTCGAGTCGGTCCGACTGAGAACTCAACGAGTCCAGTAGCGCCACCAGGTCGGAGCGCCGCAACGACTGGTAGTTGGTGTCGGCTTGGCGTTGCCGCGCGCTGAGGATCGCGGTGGCGGTCACCAGGCAGACCACGACTGCCACGATGAGCTGGCTCAGCGAGGGGCGCCAGAACGTTCCACGGGGCGCCTGACGAGGGTCGGACGACGCCCGCTCCCCCGGTTCGGACAACGGGGTGCCCGGTTCCGGTTCGAGGCCCTCAGGCATGGATCAGTTCCCGCCGGATGGCCGCCGCATTGGTGAAGATACGGATGCCGAGCACGACGACGACGGCGGTGGTGAGCTGCGACCCGACGCCGATCTGGTCGCCCACCCAGACGATCGCGGCCGCGATCAGCACGTTCGAGACGAAGGAGACGACGAACACCTTGTCCGAGAAGGTGTGGGCGAGGAAGGCCCGGGCCGCGCCGAACAGGGCGTCGAGGGCGGCGACGACGGCGATCGGGATGTACGGCTGCAGGCCGGCGGGCAGGCTGGGGGCCGCGTAGAGCCCGATCGCCACACCCAGGATGACTCCCAACACCACAACCATGTCCCCATCATCCCCCAATCCCGGCGAGCGGCTCGACCCGTGCGCATCGAGTCCGGCCCGATGCGCTCACCGGTGCGCCCTCGCGTGCAGCAGCGCCACCACGGTGGCCGCGGGGACGGTGAGGTTCGTCGAGGTGGACACCGACCAGACCAGCCCGTAGTTGTTGTGCAGATAGGTCCACCAGGTCCCCGCGGGGCCGTCGGCGAGCCGGGCCGGAAGCTGCGTAGGGTCGCCGAGCACCACCACGCGGTAGGGCGGGATGAGCGACATGTAGTTCACCGTGATCGCGCTGCCGGCCGACCGGATCGCCGAGGTCGAGGTGATCCGTTGCCCGTTGATCGCGATCGCCTCGGCACCGGCCTCCCACAGCCCGTTGACCATGACCCGCAGGTCGGTGTCGGCCACCCGCCCGTCGCTCGACCGGGCCTGCGGCGCATCGTCGCAGGTGACGACCATTCCTGGCCCGGTGAGCCGCGTGGCCCCCGCGTCGACCTGCGCCTGGCGGAGCAAGTCGGTCTGGGCCGCGGGCAGTTGTTCGGCCTGCAGCGTGGAAATGTCACTGTTGAGGCTGCGAACCGTGGCCTTCTTGGCCTGCACCTCACCCTGGAGTTGGATGACCTGACGGGCCAGCTGCTCCCGCTGGGCCTGGTCGCTCGGCGCGCCGTGAGCATGCTGGGCGACGGCGGCGACCAACAGAGCACAGGTGGCGATGGCCCCCACGAGCGCCCACACCCGGGACCGCGCCCGGTGGCCCGAGACGACGGCGCGGGCATAGTCGGGCTCGAGGGCCTCGGCCACGATCTGCCGGAGCAGATCCATGCTGGCATCCGGGCGAGGCGCGCCCGACGGTGTGGACCGCTCGCTCCGATCCTTCGCCATCAGCCGTCGCGTCCGGGCGGTCGGGGCGCCACCGAGGCGGGCGCCCGAGGCGTCTGCAGCAGATGGTAGGTCTGGCGCAGGTAGAGCAGGCAGGCCCACCAGTACAGCCCGGTGCCCCAGATCGCGAACGCCCAGCCGACGACCTTGAACACGATCGCGCCCTCCCAGGTGTCGCCGCCGAGCAGCACCGCGGGGAAGGCGTACAGCAGGCAGAACGTGGCGCTCTTCCCGATGAAGTGCACCGGAAGGCTCGTGTAGCCGCGGGTGCGCAGCGCCGGCACGATGGCGGCGAGCATGAGTTCGCGGGCAAGAAGCACTCCCACGAGCCACCAGGGCACCAGGTGGCGCACCGCGAGGCTGACGACGATCGCCCCGATGTAGAGCCGATCGGCGACGGGGTCGAGCATCTGCCCGACCCGCGACGTCTGGTGCCAGGCGCGGGCCAGGTGACCGTCGAGCCAGTCGGTGAACCCGGCGATCGCGAGCACGACCACGGCGACGATGTCGTCGTGGGGCCCGAGGATCAGCCACACGAACAGCGGCACCCCGATCAGTCGGAGGAACGACAGCGCGTTGGGCAGTGTCCACACGCGGTCGGTGTCGTAGCCGGGAGCGGTGAGCGCGTCCACATCGTGGTTGGGGCCACGGCCGGCGGGGTGACCCGCTGGAGGATCGACGGCGGTGGGCTCGCTCACGGGACCAGACTAGGCGATTCCGAGCCCCGCGCCGCGGGACCCTGGGTAGCCCCCCGAGTCGATCGCCCGCGCGTACTGGCCGAGGACCTGCGTCCCGACGACGCCCCAGTCGAACCGGGACGCGAGGGTTCGACCACGCTCCAGGAGTTCGTCGCGGGGAGCGCCCAGGGCGCCGAGCACGGAACCCGCCAATCCGTGCGGATCGCCGACCGGGAACAGCCGGCCGACCGGACCCCCGGCGTCGGAGATGACGTCACGGAAGGCGGGCAGGTCGCTGGCGACCACCGGCGCCCCGGACGCCAGCGCCTCCAGCAGGATGATTCCGAAGCTCTCACGTCCGATGTTCGGGGCCACGTAGACGTCGGTGTGCGCCAGGATGTCGTCGCGCGCGCCGTCGTCGAGGGGTCCGACGAATCGGACGCCGCGCTCGATCGTCGGCACGCCGCTGCCGATGACCGTGACCCGCACGTCGGGGTACGCGTCCCGGATGAGCGGCAGGGCGGCCCGCAGCACGGGGAACCCCTTGCGCGGTTCGGAGTACCGGCCGATGAACGTCAGTTGAGGGTGGTCCCCGCCCCGCCACCGGGTGCTCGCGCTGATCCGCACGTGGTCGCTCATCCTGATGCCGTTGCCGATCACCGTGGCCTCGATGCCGATGTGCTCGCGGGCCACATCCTGGGCCACCCGTGACACCGCGATGCCGACGTCGATGCGGCGGATCACCTGGGGTAGGGACTGGCCGACCCAGCGCATGGTGCGTGACCCGGGGGTCGCGGTGTGGAAGGTCGCCACGACCGGGTAGTGCGTGCGAAGCAGGGCGATGGCCGAGACGCTCGGGGTGATGGGCTCGTGCAGATGGACGACGTCGAAGCGGCCCGCGAGCAGCCAGCCCTGGACGCGGCGCGCGACGACGGGGTCGAAGCTGACCCGCGCGATCGACCCGTTGTAGCGCACCGGAATGCTGTAGCCGCTGCTCACGAATCGATTGGCCGGAACGCGATTGCGGCGGAGTGTGTCGGGGCTCGGGCAGCCCGGGCCGAGGATGCTCACCTCATGGCCGGTGTCGGCCAGCCACCCGGCGAGCCCCAGCACATGGTTCTGCACGCCACCCGCACTGTTGAACGAATAGGGGCAGACGAGTCCGACGCGCATCACCGGTGCTCCAATCCGATGCGGGGTGCGGCCGCCTGTCGCCGATCCTCGGGGAAGAACGGCTGCAGGACGTGCCAATCGTAAGGGCGCTGTCGGATCGCCGCGGCGAAGATGTTGACGACCCGCTGGCTCATCGCGGCCACCTGCCCCGGTCCGGGTGGAGCGGTGATGGGCTCGGACACATCGATGTGCAGGCGCCGGCCAGCGTAGTAGGTGGTGACGGCCAGCAGGGTGGCCCCCGTCTCCAGTGCCACCTGGGCGGGGCCCGCGGGCACCCGCATCCTCCGCGGTCCGAACGCCGTCGGCCAGTCGACCTCGACGCCGCCACGCGTCAGGTTGCGGTCGGCCAACAGGCACACCAGCCTCCCGTTGCGACAGTCGTCGACCAGGTGGGTGATCACCTGAGGGTCTCGGTGCGCGTAGATGCGCATGCCCAGCGCCCCCCGGGCGGCCGCGAAGAACTCGTAGTCGGCCGGCGGTAATTGCTCGGCGACCGAGCTGACCGGCATCCCCGTGAGACAGGCCCACGCGCCGGCGTGGTCCCAGCTGCCGAGGTGGGGCAGGGCGGCCACGGCACCGGTGTCCCGGTGCGCGGAGAACAGTCGGTCCCGGTCGGCGGGATCGATCTCGATTCTGCCGACCACCTCGTCCGGCGTCCACGACGCCAGTTGGGCCGACTCGATGAGGTTCCTCGCCCACGAGGTGACCGCGCGCCGGGTCGTCGCCCGATCCGGTCTGGTTCCGGTCATTGTGGCCACCGTGCGCTGCCACTGCCTCACCCCGCCGCTCGGCCGCCAGGCCTGCTGCCATCCGGCCGCAGCCGCCGCCGCGTCCAGAAGCGGACGTGGGGTGCGTTGCACCACCCCGAGCGCCCTCGCGAGCTGCCCTCCCCCGGTCGACGGTTGTGCCATGGTTCAGACGGCTGCGTCGTCGTGTTCGGAGGGCGCCCTGGCCACCTGCATCATCCGCTGACCCACCGTGACCGTGCTCGCGAAGAATCCCCAGCACAGGGCCAGTGGCAGCAACCACCCCAGGTGGAGCACGCTGCCGAAGAACGCCGCGACGAGCAGCACGAGGAGACGGTCGGCCCGGGCTGCGAGGCCACCCTTCACCTCGACGCCGAGGGCCTCGCCGCGGGCCTTCACGTAGCTCGTGACCTGGCCCATGACCAGGGCTCCCAGCGCAATACCGGCCCACAGCTGGGAGTGACCCGGCCCCGCGTAGTAGAGCACGATCCCGCCGAACACGGCGCCGTCGCCGATGCGGTCGAGGCTCGAGTCGAGGAACGCGCCCCAGGTCGACTTGCGGCCCATCATCCGGGCCATCTGCCCGTCGATGCCGTCGGAGAAGATGAACACCGTGATGACCAGCACTCCCTGCCACAGCCATCCCTGCGGAAAGCAGACGAGGGCCGCCAGGACCGTGAACAGGGTGCCGACCCAGGTGATCGTGTTGGGCGTGACGTGCAGGGCGATGAACAGCCTGGCCGGCGGGGTCATCGCCCGGGCCCAGCCCGCCCGGAAATGCTCAAGCATCGCGGACCGCCCCGTCCTCGGCTGCGGTGGCGACCGCCCAGGCGTCGGCCAGAGCCGCCCGGGCGTCGCCGAGCAGTTGGGGCACCGCCCGGGTCTGGGCGACGATCGGGAGGAAGTTCGTGTCGCCGAGCCACCGGGGCACCACGTGCTGGTGCAGGTGGGCACCGATGCCGGCCCCGGCCACATCGCCCTGGTTCATGCCGATGTTGAACCCTGCCGGATGCGACACCCGGCTGAGCGCCCGGACCGCGATCCGGGTGAGCCGGGACATCTCGGCGACCTCGGCCGGCATGGCGTCGATGTAGTCCGCGACGTGGCGATATGGGCACACGAGCAGGTGCCCGGGCGAATACGGGTACAGGTTCATCACCACGTAGCACGCCTCGCCCCGGGCGACGATGAGCCCCGCGGCGTCCGAGCGGCTCGGAGCTCGGCAGAAGGGACAATGGGGCCCGTCGATCGCCGAGGGCTTCGACTCACCGGCGATGTAGGCCATCCGGTGGGGCGTCCACAACCGTTGGAAGGCGTCGGGCGCGCCCACGAGCGCGCCGGCGTCCTCGATCGGCTCCGGCGGCTGAGGCAACTCAGGGGAAGCGGACATCGACCCCTCAGGCCTCGCTCACGTCGGTCGCGGACGGGTCATCGTTGCGACGCTCGGCGATGTGGGCGATGATCTCGGACGCCGCCACCTCGAGCGGCACCTGGTTGCGCTGCGACCCGTCCCGGTAGCGGAAGCTGATGGCCCCCGCATCGCGGTCGTCGCCGCCGGCGATCAGGATGAACGGCACCTTCTGCTTGGTGGCGTTGCGGATCTTCTTGCCGAACCGGTCGTCGGAGGCGTCGAGCTCGACCCGCACCCCGGACGCCGCCAGCGTGTCGAGGAAGCCGCGGAGATGGTCGGTGAACTCGTCGGCGACGGGCACACCGAGAACCTGCACCGGCGACAGCCACGCCGGGAACGCCCCCGCGTAATGCTCGGTGAGCACCCCGAGGAACCGTTCGATCGACCCGAACTTCGCCGAGTGGATCATCACCGGGGTCTGGTGTGATCCGTCGGACGCCGTGTATTCGAGGCCGAAGCGCTCGGGCTGCATGAAGTCGAGCTGAATGGTCGACATCTGCCAGGTGCGCCCGATGGCGTCCTTCGCCTGCACTGAGATCTTGGGACCGTAGAACGCGGCACCGCCGGGGTCGGCGACGAGGTCGAGCCCGCTGGCCCGCCCAACCGCTTCGAGGGTGCGGGTAGCGACCTCCCACTGGTCGTCGGTGCCGAGAAACTTGTCCTTCTTCTTGCCCTCATCGCGGGTGGACAGTTCGAGGTAGAAGTCGTTGAGGCCGAAGTCGCGCAGCAGTTTCAGGACGAAGTTCAGCAGGTGGCGGATCTCGTCGGCCACCTGGTCGCTCGTGACGTAGCTGTGCGAGTCGTCCTGGGTGATCGAACGCACCCGGGTGAGCCCCTGGAGCACGCCGGACTTCTCGTTGCGGTAGACCGTTCCGAACTCGAACAGCCGCATCGGCAGCTCGCGATAGGAACGTCCACGGCTCGCGAAGATCAGATTGTGCATCGGGCAGTTCATGGCCTTGAGCCGGTAATTCTGCCCGTCGTCGTCGATCGGCGGGAACATGAAATCGCCGTAGTACGGCAGGTGGCCCGAGGTGTAGAACAACTGCTCCCGGGCGATGTGCGGGGTGCCGACGTAGTCGAAGCCGTAGTCGATGTGCTGCTGGCGGACGTAGTCCTCCATCTCCCGCTTGATCACGCCGCCCTTGGGGTGGAACACCGGCAAGCCCGCGCCCAGTTCCTCGGGGAAGCTGAACAGATCGAGTTCCAGACCCAGCTTGCGGTGGTCGCGACGGGCGGCCTCGGCGAGCCGGTGCTCGTAAGCGGCAAGATCGTCCTTGGTGGGCCAAGCGGTACCGTAGACGCGCTGCAGCTGGGCCTTGCTCTGGTCGCCACGCCAGTAGGCCGCCGACGCGCGAGTGACGGAGAACGCGCGGATGTAGCCCGTGTCCGGCACGTGCGGACCGCGACAGAGGTCCTTCCAGGCGACGGTGCCGTCTCGGCGCACGTTGTCGTACATCGTCAAATCGGCGCCGCCCACCTCGACCGCGCTGCCGTCGTCGGCCGACGCCTTCGCCTTGTCGGTGATGAGTTCGAGCTTGAACGGTTCGGACGCCAACTCCTCGCGCGCCTGGTCGTCGGTGACGACGCGACGGACGAACCGCTGCCGTTCCTTGACGATCTGGCTCATCGTCTTCTCGATGGCCTTGAGATCGTCGGGGGTCAGCGGCTGCACCTGGAAGTCGTAGTAGTAGCCATCGGTGATCGGCGGGCCGATCCCGAGCTTGGCGTCGGCGTGCAGGCGTTGCAGGGCCTGGGCGGTGACGTGACCCGTCGAGTGTCTCAGGATGTTCAGCCCGTCGGGCGAGTCGACCTCGACCGGCTCGACCACCGCGCCCTGGGGTATTTCGCGCTGCAGATCGACCAGGTCGCCGTTGACCCGGATCGCGACGATCCGCTTGTCGTCGCCGAACAGGTCGAGACCGGTCGTCGTGGTCTCGATCACCTGCTCGTGCCGGGAGTCAGCGCGCACGATGGTGATGGAGAACGACACGGGGGGTCCTTTCGTCCGGGCATCGGCGGCGGGTCCGCGCGCTGCAGTCCTCATTCTGCCCGATGCCCGTCGACGACCGCGCACCGATATCCCTCGGCATGTCGAGGCTCGTCGCGCTCGGCACCGGCCCTATCCGGTCGTGAGGCGGGCGATGGCGGCGTCCGGCAGGATGGCGGCCTTGGCGACCGCCCCTGTCGGCGTGCGCGCCGACCAGCGGACGGTCGTGCCGGTGAGCCCCAGCACGGTGCGCTCACCGCTGGACGAGACGGCGATGATCGTGCCCCGGAGGTCGCCGCTGCCGCCGGCGCCGGTGTCCGTCGTGGCCCGCGCCGCGATGATGTCCCGCAGCGAGGTCCAGGACGCGATCGGGTGCCCCGTCTTCGCGTCCGCCGGGCACCACACCGCACGCACGGTGTCGGCCACCGACGGCGGCAGCCACGACGACACCGGATACGTGGTGTCACAGGCGGGGGTGACCTCGACGACGGGCGGGGGAATTCGGTGGCGCTGCTCGAGCAGCCATCCCAGGAACGCGGTGACGGCCGTATCGGCACCGCGGCGCCCTGCGATCACCCGGCGCCCGTCGAGCTCGCCTCCGACCACCGACCGGGTGCCGTCCGGATAGTCGAACAGCAACGCGAAATGCGGCCCGAGCTCCATGGTGCAGGACGCATCGGACGGCAGCCGGGGCAGTCCGTTGATGAGGTCGACGAGGTCGGCCACGTGAGTGGCCAGGGCGTCCGGCGGGACGCCGCCGCCGAGCTCGTTCGTGTTGCACAAGCGCACCGCGACGGCGCCGGGGACCACCGATCCGTACGTGTGGGCGGTCCGGAACGCCGCGGCCCCGGTCGGGGCGGCGGAGCAGGGCGCCCCATCGACGGGGGGGACCGTGGCGGCGATGGGCGGTGCGTGCTGGACGTCTGCGGAGACCATGACCAACGCCAGCAGCAGGCCGGCCCCGACCAGAGAAGCGGCGACGGCGATCCGTCGGGTCGGCGGTCGGCGACGTCTCGGGCGCGGCGCGGGGGCGTCTGGTACGGCGTCGGCCATTCCCACCTCCGCGATCGATCACACCCGGGCGTGTGGTGTCCAGCATCGCGCACCGGTGGCTTGCGGGCGCCCCACTGCGATCGGGACTCCTCGCGCCGTCACTGCAGCGCCGGCACCCCGAGCAGTGTGTCGACCGTGACGAAACCGAACCCGCGCTCCTTGAGCAGCGGGATCACCCGGTCGACGGCCTCGATCGTCGCGTCGCGGGGGGCGCCCGTGGCGTTGTAGCCGTCGTGGCAGACGATGATCAGCCCGGGCCGCGCGCGCCGCAGGATGCCGTCGACGAGCACCTGCGGATCGGGCTGGAACACCTCGAGGGGGTGGCAGAACTCGCCCCCAACGGCCGTGAGCCCGCGGGCGTCCAATTCCGTGAACAGGCCAGGGTGACGGAACAGCCACGGCGGACGGTAGAGGGCGGGAACACCGCCGACGAGTGGGGTGAGAACGTCCTGGGTGCGGTCGATCTCGTCGGCAAGATCGGTGCGGCGCACCAGCAGCCGGATGTCGTGATGGAACGAGTGATTGCCCACCGTGTGGCCCTCGGCGACCAGCCGGCGGGTCGTGTCGGGAAAACGCTCCGCGCACGCGCCCGGCTCGAAGAACGTGGCGTGCACCTCGTGGTGCGCGAGGACGTCGGCCAGGCGACCGGTGTAGGGCTCGTTCGGGCCGTCATCGAAGGTGAGGGCGATGACCGGCTCGTCTGTGGGTGCCCGGAACGGGAACGGCCCGAGTGCCTGCGACCATTGGGACGCGGTGAACCAGTAACCGGCGCCGAGGCCGGCCGCCATCGCTGTGAGGGCCTTCATCGACGCCTCTTCCATATCTGCCGGATCGCCACCACGCCGGCGAGTGCTCCGACCGTGCCCGCACCGGTGGCGGCGTCGATCGCGGTGCCGTGAAGCGACTGCCCGGCCCTGCGACGGACCGCCGGTGCCATGCCCATGATCCGTCGACCCGTCAAGTGGTTGAGGTAGTAGCCGAGCAGGTAGTAGTAGCCGAAGCTGATGACGACGTTGTAGACGAGCCCCCGGTCGAGTCGCCGGCTGGACGTGAGGGTCGCGTTGTCGCCGAGCCAGACGACCGGCCCTTTGGCGCGCTGGGAGTGCAGCACCGCGAGTTCGTCGCCGCCTTGGGTGAGGGTCGTGTCGTAGCCTTCGAACCGGTCCCGCCGAAAGCACAGGTTCGTGGCGGTGACGTAGAAGACCCGGCCGGTGCGCCGGTGCCACGTGGTGACGGCCCCGAACAGCAGCCGGGTGACCCAGGGACCCCACACGGGGCCATCGACGTAGCTGCAGGGGCCGGCGACCAGCATCGCGTCAGGATTGGCTCGGCACGCGGAGTCGATCTCTCTGAGCCAGTTCGACGGGAAAGTGGTGTCGGCGTCGGTGGTGATGATGTACTCACCGGTTGCGGCCGCAAAACCCGCCTGGCGGGCCCAGATGACGCCGGGGCGTTCCTCGTGCACAACCGTCGCTCCACGGCCGGCGGCGATCGCGGCTGTGCGGTCGGTGCAGTTGTTCTCGACGACGATCCATTCGACGGTGCCGTCGTAGTCCTGCGCCGCGAGCGAGTCGAGGCAGGAGCCAATGGAGCATTCCTCGTTGTACGCCGGGATCACCACGCTGTAGCGCGGTGTGGCGGTTGGACGGCTCGGGTCGTGGCTCACCAGACTCTTTCCTTAGACACCCTTCAGGGTGATCCTGCCATGAAGCGGGCCCGGTCCCCACGCAGGTGTCCCACCGTGTCGAGGGCCGATGCTCGCCGACCGGAGTCCCCAGTGCGGCTCGCCGCGGGCGGTCCTGCCCAGAAGCCACGAAAGGCGCCGCGACGTGGGGATGGACCCCTTGTCGCGACGCCCTTCGGCTGGTGGGCGATACTGGGTTTGAACCAGTGACCTCTTCCGTGTCAGGGAAGCGCGCTACCACTGCGCCAACCGCCCGAGGTGGAGACGGGATTTGAACCCGTGTACACGGATTTGCAGTCCGTTGCCTCGCCTCTCGGCCACTCCACCAAGATGGATTCTCACGGCCTCTGGCGAGAGCCTCCGAGCGGACGACGGGATTCGAACCCGCGACCCTCACCTTGGCAAGGTGATGCTCTACCAACTGAGCCACGTCCGCACTGTCGACCTCTGCACCCCGGAGGGTCCTGCGGTCGACGCGTTGGAAACCTTAGCCGAGAGTCGAGTCCGGACACAAACCGGACCTAGATTTGGCTGGGGCCGCCCAACCACGCTAGTGTTTCCGGGCACGGGCGATTGGCGCAGTGGTAGCGCGCTTCGTTCACACCGAAGAGGTCACTGGTTCGAACCCAGTATCGCCCACCCCTGTAAACCCGCTCTGACTCGGGATAAGACACCTCGTCCGAGCGGGTTCGTCATTTCCGTGCAACATACGTGCAACTTCGATGCCGTCGAGCCTGCATCGGACGCCGTCACGCTACGAGGATCCACACGATTCGCCGCCGTGAAGCGGGTCGACTCACCTGTGTCCCTTGGGGACGGGTCCCGATCACCCGAGTTCGTGATGCCGCTGGCGCTCAGCGGGCTCGAGTCAGGCATCAGATGCCGGGGAGGACCGTGACGCGCCCCCGGGGGGACCCGAAAGGGCCGACCTCGCCCTCGACGCCAACCTGCTCGCAGTGAGGCATTGTCACGAATAGCTGGGACCAGCACGATGTGGGCAAACGTTCGCGAGACCACCAGAGCGATCAGGAACCAGGACTGTGGCAGGTACGCCGACGACAATTCGCCCACCACCAGTGACACAATCGAAACGTGGACGCCGTCGCGCTGCTTGACCTCGACGCGATCGCGCGCGCCTGCAAGCGCCACGGCGTCGAACGTCTCCGCATCTTCGGCTCCGCTCTCACCGATCGTTTCGACCCCGAAGCCAGCGACATCGACTTCCTGGTCGACTTCGCCCCCGGTAACGCGAACCTGTTTCACGACTACTTCGATCTGAAGTTTGAACTCGAGCGCATCACCGGTCGCCCCGTCGACCTGGTCGACGCCAGCGCTGTCCGCAACCCCTACTTCAAGGCATCCGCCTTCGGGAGCGCCCGGGAGCTCTATGCGGCCTGAGGCTCATGCGGCCGCCTTCCTCTGGGACGCCATCACCTTCGCCCGCAACGTCGGCGTCGCCGTCGGTACCACATCATTGGAGACTTACCTGGAGGGTGGCCCCATCGCGTGGGCCACCGAGCGCCAGATCGAATTGGTTGGCGAGGCGCTCAACAACCTTCGAAGGGTTGCCCCCGAGATCGCCGAGCGGATCCCCGACGTCCACAAGATCATCGCGACCCGCAACGTGCTCGTCCACGGGTACACCGAGGTGAACAGCACGATCGTGTGGCAGGCCGCCACTCAGGCCATTCCGGCGTTGATCCCGATCTTGGAAGCAGCACTCGCCGAGGTCGCGCCTCTCTGCTAAACGCGATCTCTCCGTCGCCGACCAACTACGGACATGGTCTTCGCTGTCCCCGCCTCCCGTATCGGAAAGTAGCTGCCGGTACGCAGTTTGGGGATCGCGACGTCGATGGTGCCGACCCGCGTGTCCAGCTCGCGGTGCCGGTAACCGTTGCGCTGCGCGACCCGGCCCGGCGTGGCCTGGCCCCACTCCGCCCCGACCACGGCATCCACATCCGCGGACAGCAAGGTGTTGATGATGGTCTGCAACAGGTGACGCATCAGATCCGGCGACGCATCCCCCAAAACTTCGCTGAGCACCCCGACTGTCGACAATATGAGCAGCGGTCATCGTGATGACTCCATTCGAGTGAGAAGTAGAGAGCTTTCTCGAAGGATCACACGGTGACCGCCCCTACGTCCAAGGACAGGCCGGACCACCGCGCGCTACCACCGCGACTTCACACACCACCGCGCGCTACACACTATGAGGGACTCAACTTCGGTGGTCGGCGTTCACTTCAGGCCTTCGCCCGCTCCCCTCATGCGTGCGCCCCTGAGGGGAGGCTCATCAACTC
>JAJXWF010000166.1 GCA_021781735.1 Actinomycetes bacterium | reverse complement strand
CCCACGCGGCGACGACGTACGCGTCGGCGTCGCGCAGTTCGTGGGCTCCGGCCTCAGCCAGCGCCCGCAACTCGTCGGCGCTGCGACGAGAGCGGGGAGCAGTATCGGGAGTGGTCGTCACAGGAGGTCTCTTTCGTCTGCGCGGTGCGCCCACACGGCGAACGTCTCGCCGTCGCTGCGCTGGTCGAGGAACCGTCGGACGACGCGCTCCATATAGTCAGGGAGTTGTTGGGCGGTGACCTTGAGGCCGCGCAGGGTGATCCCCAGGCCGGCGTCGTCGCGTTCGGGCGAGGCGAGCCCTCCGCCGAGGTGCACCTGGAAGCACGGCTGCTTGACCCCGTCGACCGTAATCATCTGGCCCTTCAGTCCGATGTCGGCGGTCTGGATCCGGGCGCACGAGTTGGGGCAGCCGTTGACGTGCAGGCTGATCGGCGGGTCGATCTCGACGCCGGCGAGGCGGCGCTCGAGGTCGGCGATCGTGGTGGCCGCGGTGGCCTTGGTCTCGACGATCGCGAGCTTGCAGAACTCGATCCCGGTGCAGGCGATGGTCGCGCGACGGAACGGCGACGGCGTGACGCTCAGCCCGAGTTCCGCCAGCCCGTGGCTCACCGGCTCAACCTGGTCACCGGGCACGTCCAGCACCAGCAGCTTCTGGTGGGGAGTCAACCGCACCCGCCGCGAGCCCACGCTCTCGGCCAGATCGGCAATACCGATCAGCGTTTGACCGTTGAGGCGTCCGACGACCGGAGCGGCCCCGAGGTAGAAGCGGCCGTCCGTCTGCTCGTGGACGCCGATGTGGTCGCCCGGGCTGCGAGCGGGCGCGGGGGCGGGCCCGTCGGGAAGGCGGTAGCCGAGGTATTCGATCTCGAGCACCTCCCGGAACTTCTCCGGGCCCCACTCCGCGAGCAGGAACTTGAGCCGCGCCTTGTTGCGCAACCGGCGGAATCCGTAGTCGCGGAAGATTCGCACCACTGCGTGCCACACCTCGGGGGCCTGCTCCTCGGTGACGAACGCGCCGAGCCGCTCGGCAAGCCGCGGAGCCGTCGACAGTCCGCCGCCGACCCACAGGTCGTAGCCCGCCCCCAGTTCGGGGTGGAGGACGCCGACCAGCGAGATGTCGTTGATCTCGTGGACGACGTCGAGACTCGGGTGCCCGGTGATCGCGCTCTTGAACTTGCGGGGCAGGTTCGCCAGGGTCGGGTCCCCGAGGAATCGCTGCTGGATGCGCTCGATCACCGGGGTCGGGTCGATGATCTCGTCCGCGGCGATGCCCGCGACCGGGCTGCCGAGAATCACGCGGGGGCAGTCGCCGCACGCCTCGAGGGATGACAGGCCGACCGACTCGAGCCGACGCCAGATCTCGGGCACCGCCTCGATCTCCACCCAGTGCAACTGGATGTTCTGCCGGTCGCTGATGTCGGCTGTGCCGCGGGCGAACTCGACCGAGATCGCGCCGATCACCCGCAACTGCTCGGTCGACAACGCGCCGCCGTCGATGCGTACGCGCATCATGAGGTAGCGGTCCTCGAGTTCCTCGGGGCTGAGCGTGGCCGTCTGGCCGCCGTCGATCCCGGGACGCCGCTGGGTATAGATGCCCATCCACTTGAATCGGTTGTGCAGGTCGTCGGCGTCGATGGAGTCGAACCCCATGCGGGCGTAGATCGTCTCGATGCGATCCCGCACCTCGAGCACGGGACCCATCGCCTTGATTTCCTCGGCGGCGTTGAGCGGTGCGGTGCCGTCGACCAGCCACTGGCCGTTCGACTGGCCCGCCCGAGGGGGACGCACGCGGGCGCGACCCTCGGTGTCGGCGTCCTGTGCGGTGTCGGTGGTCATGAAGCCTCCTGAAGCTGGGGACGATGGTGGACGGATGAAGGGTGAATCACGACGACGCGGTGGCGATCGAGATGGCGGGACGGCCTCCGAGCAGCCCGACGAGCACGCCGGACAGGGCGGCACCGGCCCACAGCGACGGCGTCGGCGCGTGCAGCAGGGCCGCGGCCGAGCCGGCGAGCACGGCCGCCATGACCGGGCGCGACAGCCGAGGTGAGGCGATCGCGGAGAACCGGGCACCGAGGAGCACGGCGGGGACCGCGCCGATCAGCAGTGACGCGGTGAGCGTCAGTCGGACGTCACCGAAGAGCAGATGCCCGAGCGTTGCGGAGGCGACGAGTGGGATGGCCTGAACCATGTCGGTTCCCACCAGTTCGCGTGGGCTGAGCCGGGGGTAGCACAGGACCAACATCGCGATGATGAGGGTGCCGGCGCCGACCGAGGTGAGGCCGACCGCGAGGCCGCCCACCGCGCCGATGGCGATCGTCAGGCGAGGGCGTACCACGAGCGCCCGGTGCTCGATGCGCCGGCGCTCATGCCACAACCGCACGAGGGTGGCACCCACCGACCCGATGAGCGCGATCGCGATGATGATCGTGATCACCGACTGAACCGTCGAGCGGTGCGCGCCATGCCCGAGCAGCCCAATGGCCACCGATCCGACGAAGGCGGCCGGGACCGAACCGGCCAGAAGCCAGCCGAGCACCGGCTTGTTCACCGTGCCCCGGGCCAGGTGCACCGCCGCCCCGAAGGGCTTCATGACCAGGCTGGTGAGCAGGTCGCTCGACACGGCCGCGAGGGGCGGCACCTGGAACACGAGGACGAGGATCGGGGTGAGCAGTGCTCCCCCGCCCATGCCGGTGAGCCCCACCAGCAGGCCGACCAGGACACCGGCCACGACCAGGTGGGGATGCACCTGCAGCAGCAGGATGGGAAGCGAGAAAGGGTAAAGCGGTGCGGTGGTCATCGAGTATGACTTCCTGCGACGGACCCGTTCACGGGATCCGGATGCGGACCGACCCATCGATGGGACGGCGGATCAAGGGCACGGAGACACACCAGTGCCTGTGCGGCGAGCAGGAGGTTCCGTCAAGCCCCGGTCAGGGGCGACGGGCGGCCATGGGAGGCCGTGGCGGCATCAACAGCCGCAGATGTGCATTCGCAGAAAGTCGACGTGCACGCGTCGGACCAGCAGCAGGGCATCGCCAAAGGCGAGCAGAGGCAGGTTCGGATGCATGTCATGAGTGTTCGTGACGATCCTGAAAACGTCAAACCCGCGTCCCGTCATCTGGACCTCACGGTCCGCACACGGGACGGGACTTCGTGTCGGCCAGGAGATCGGCGAACGCCGGAGGCCGCGAGCGAAGAGTCCATACGCCAGGAGGGCGTTGAGCGGGATGGACGGAGGCCCGCCACCCGAATCACCCGTATCCGGGAGTCCGGGCGCGGGTGAGGTCGTGGACGTGGTAGCCGTCATCGTCGAAGTGGCCGGCGCCATCGTCGAACAGGTGACAGAACTGGTCGGCGCCATCGTCGAACAGGTGGAAGAGCTGGTCGGAAGCGTCGTCGAACTGCTGGCGGAGCCCGTCGGAGACGTGGCCGAGCTGGACGGCGACGTCGAGCAGCTCGGCACGGTGACCGGGTTGTTGTCGAGTTGTCACCACGCCATTGCGGGCCAGCAAACGTCCGGAGGCCGTGGTGCCGGACTGGGCCGTGATCGACGTCAGCGCCAGGACGGTCCCCGCGAAGGACGTGCCCGTGCCGAGAGTGGCCGAGCTACCCACCCGCCAGAAGACGTTGCACGCCTGCGCCTGGTTGATCAAGGCCATTTTGCTGCTCGTGGCGGTGACGAGGGTATCGGCGGGCTGGAGGATGAAGACGGTGTTCGGGTCTCACTGGGCATCCAGGGTGAGAGTCCCGGTCAAGCTCAACGTGGTACCGGTGTACACACCCGCCACCAACGTCCTTCCCCCGAGCTCACCCGCAGCGGAACCGGGCCCCCACCTGGCAGCGTCGGTGTAGGCGATGGCCAGGTCTGACTGGGCTCGCTGAGCGACCGCATCGGTCTGGTGGATCGTCCTGTTCACGGTGCCCTGGGGGGAAGCCGATGATGGAGGTGCCGCTGTAGAGCCCCGGGTCACCATTGATCACCGAGGCTCCTGTGTTCATCACCGTCGAGCCCGCCAGCACGCCGAAGCTCGAGGTCGTTCCAAGGTTGGGTGGCCCATCGACGGCCGCCGCGGCACGCATGCCGCCGGACAGGGCAAAAGGGCCAACGCCGACGGCACGCTCATCACGACCGCCACCGGAGGCGGTTGGGTCGTCGGACCCTGGAGGGGTTGGGTGTGTGGATCATTCGTGGGGTCATGGCTGCTCCTTCGTATTGATGGATCCCGGTGCCAGACCCTGTAGCGTTTGAGGCCAGGGACGAGCGATCAATTACAGCCGATGCATGCTGCGGCACTTTCGAAGCCCGATGCTCACGCAGTGATTCACGGAAATTGGGGGGATTCACGGAAATTGCGGGCTGCGAGATCCGGACGATCCCGACGATCCCGACGATCCCGACCAGGAGAGCTTGACCAGCCCAAACGGTGGTGGTTCACGCGAGAGATTCATACTTTCCCGGTCCGGACCTGAAAACAATCCGGCGCACTCCTGTTTGTTAAACTATGGCAGTGTGACGAAATGGTCAATACCCGGGCGAGACTCACGGAACATGGCCGAGAAACAGCGATTCCGGTGACACATGGGCGGCCGTTTCCCCGTCACGACCAAACGCTTGTAACCCGCATCTGGCCACGCCGGTCACCGCTGCGGTCGATCTCAACAGGCTCACGCCGGCGTGGCCGCCCACCCAGGTCCCGGCGGTGTCATGGCGGAACTGGCGGCGGGACGGCTCGGGGTCCCGAGGCTCAGCCGGAGACAGGGCGAGTCGTGGTTCCACCATCTCAACAAGTCGGTCCCGGCAGTCTCACGATCCCAAGCCGGAAGCGCTCTCGCCGCTGCCCGGCCCGATGGTCGACCACTGGCGCACGAGCACCGGGCTAGACGCCGCAGGTGCCCGAGGTGCGCTGGTACAGGCCGAACGCCATCAGCGCCAGACCTCCGGCGACCCCGATGAGGCCCGGCGTGGAGCTCATCACGACCATGGCCACGAACACCGAGCCCCCAGCCATGGCTGCGCATGGGGTGGCCCCGGCGGTGGTCGGCAACCCGGATGCCGCCCCCGCCGGGGCCGTGTCCGACGCCGGGGCGCCGGACGCTGTGCCTCCCGCCCTGCGGCGGGGGACGTAGGTGGCCAGGACGAGCGCGCCAAGTCCGGCGAGCACGAGGGTGGCCAGGATCCAGAGGGGCAGGTCGCGCCCTGGCGACGGGTTGACGCCGTGGAATCCGGCGTAGAGCGCCGGGACGAGCAGGAGCATCGCGATCGCATGGCGTCCGGTCCAGCCGTCCCACGGCAGCGGGCCGCCGCGCCGGGGCAACGAGATGAGCGGAGCCCCACGCAGCGCGGAACTCTGCCGGGCATAGCCGGCCAGGCGATCGTCGCGGACGGGCCGTTCACTCATGGCTCGTAGTCCTTCACCTCGATGGGTAGGAATGGCGACGCGCCCGGCGTCCGCCTCAGGGGCGGGCGCCGGGCGCGATCGCGATCAGCGTCCGAAGATGCTGAAGCCCTGGCGCGACGGCGCCTGCTTCTGGCAGGTGCACCACTGGTTGGCGGGCACCATGGCCTTCACCGACTCGACATGCTGGCCGCAACCGGCCCAGGTGGTCTTGCCGCACTGGCCACAACGAACGGGGCTGCACATAGGTTGTCTCCTCCGCGATTTCGGTAGGCAACGATCAGGAACAAGACAGACTATATACCCCATGGGGTATATGCGCGAATCCGCTCGTCACCCGCGCAGCCGCACCATCGTCCAGCTGATCGGCGGCAGGCCGATCGACAGGCGCCCGCCGGTGAGAGCCGCCGACGCGTTCACGCTCGGGACCACGGACTGGTCGTCGGCGGAGGCCTGCCAGGTCGGATCCTCGTGGTGATAGGTGAGCGCCTCCACGAGTTCCGAGACGCCCTCACGCACCACGCACTCGACCGTGACCGCCTCGGTGGCCGAGCGATTGACGAGGAACAGCGCGGTCGCTCCGCTGCCGGCGTCGTGGGTCGCGACGGCGTCGATCACCGGCACCCGACTGGGCGTCCCCTCGTGCCCGGTGAACTCCACCGTCGGTGACTCGAGCGCCACCTGGAGCACCTCGCCCTTCGCGTAGCGCGAGGTGAGGGCGAACGGATGAAAGATCGTCTGCTTCCAAG
>JAJXWF010000165.1 GCA_021781735.1 Actinomycetes bacterium | reverse complement strand
CCACATCAAGGTCGCCAACTTCGAGATGCCCTCACGCGCCTACGTCGCGAGCTTCGGCTTCAAGGGCCCCGACCAGCAGAAGCCCGCCGGCGTCCTGTCGGGTGGGGAGCGCAACCGGCTCAACCTGGCGCTCACCCTCAAGCAGGGTGGCAACGTGCTGCTGCTCGACGAGCCCACCAACGACCTCGACGTCGAGACCCTGTCGAGCCTCGAGGATGCGCTGCTCGAGTTCCCCGGCTGCGCGGTGGTCATCTCCCACGACCGCTGGTTCCTCGACCGGATCGCCACCCACATCCTCGCGTGGGAGGGCACCGACGAGGACGAGAGCAAGTGGTACTGGTTCGAGGGCAACTTCGGCGACTACGAGCAGAACAAGGTCGCTCGCCTCGGCGTCGAGGCCGCCCGGCCGCACGCCAGCAAGCACCGCCGCCTCACCCGCGGCTGACGCCGGGTCCGGGTCCCTGCGGCCGACGCCCGGTTCCCGACCCCCGCAGCGTACGACCAGGTCCCCGCGGCGTACGACCCGGCCCGTGTCGGGCGTCGGGTCGTACGCCGTTGGTCAGTTCGTACGCCGCCCGGCCCCGGACGCCGCCGGGCGCGGCCGCCGGAGGTGCCTCACTCGTTGTCACCCCCGGTGTTCGCGGCCCGTCGTCCGCGGGCGCCGGCGTCGCGGGCTCCCGGCCACACCCAGTCGCGCACCTCGGGGATGTCCTCGCCGTACTCCCGGGCGTACATGCGGGCGTCGAGCCGGGCATCGCTCATCTGCTGGTGCAGTCCCGCATAGCGGGTGGCCAGGCCCGGCACCCGGTCGATGACATCCATCACGAGGTGGTAGCGGTCGAGGTCGTTGAGCATGACCATGTCGAACGGGGTCGTGGTGGTGCCCTCCTCCTTGTAGCCGCGCACGTGCAGGTTGCCGTGCCCGTGCCGGCGGTAGGTGAGCCGGTGGATCAGCCACGGGTAGCCGTGGTAGGCGAACACGATCGGCTTGTCGGTGGTGAAGACCGAGTCGAAGTCGCGATGCGACAAGCCGTGCGGATGCTCGTCGGCGTCCTGCAGTCGCATGAGATCGACGACGTTGACCATGCGCACCGTGAGATCGGGGATGTGCTGGCGCAGCAGGTCGATCGCGGCGAGCACCTCGATCGTCGGAATGTCACCGGCCGCGGCCATCACCACGTCGGGTTCGCCGCCGGGTTGTTCGTTGCCGGCCCACTCCCAGATGCCGAGGCCGCGGGCACAGTGTTTGACCGCCTCGTCCATGCTCAACCATGTGGGGTTGGGCTGTTTGCCCGCGACGACGACGTTGATGTACTGCGTCGAGCGCAGGCAGTGGTCGAAGGTCGACAGCAGCGTGTTGGCGTCCGGCGGCAGGTAGACCCGCACGATGTCGGCCTTCTTGTTGACCAGATGGTCGATGAAGCCGGGATCCTGGTGGCTGAAGCCATTGTGGTCCTGGCGCCACACGTGCGAACTGAGCAGATAGGTGAGGCTCGAGATCGGACGTCGCCACTGCAGTTCGTTGGTGACCTTGAGCCACTTGGCGTGCTGGTTGACCATCGAGTCGACGATGTTGAGGAACGCGTCGTAGCTCGACATCACCCCGTGCCGCCCGGTGAGCAGGTAGCCCTCGAGCCACCCCTGGCACTGGTGCTCGCTGAGCATCTCGACCACCTGGCCGTCGCGGCCGAGGAACTGGTCGACGTCGGGTGACTGGTAGTCGGCCATCCACTGCTTGTCGGTGGTCTCGTAGACCGCCTGCAACCGGTTGGACGCCGTCTCGTCCGGCCCGAACACCCGGAAGCTCTTGGGGTTGCGGGCCACGACGTCGCGCAGCCAGGTGCCGAGCAGCTTGGTCGCCTCGGTGACGCCCGCGCCGTGGGCCTTGAGCTCGACCCCGTAGTGACGGAAGTCGGGCAGGTCCAGGTCCTTGCGGAGCAGGCCGCCGTTGGCGACCGGCTGGTCCCCGAGACGCAGGTGCGGCGGCGGGGCGAGGGTCGTGATGTGGTCGCGGACCCGGCCCTCGCCGTCGAACAGCTCGTCGGGCCGGTACGACGCGAGCCAGTCGACCAGTTGCTGCAGGTGCTCGGCGGTATCGCGGGCGCTGGCGAGCGGAACCTGGTGGGCTCGCCAGCTGCCCTCAGTGAGATTGCCGTCGACGTACTGGGGTCCGGTCCATCCCTTCGGCGTCCGGAACACGATCATCGGCCAGTGCGGGCGCTCGGCGCTGTCGGCGCCCTGCGCCTCGGCCTCATGCCGGATCCCAGCGATGTGGTCGAGCACCTCGTCGAGGAGGTCGGCGAAGCGCCGGTGGATGCTCACCGGGTCTTCGTCGTTGAAGCCGGCGGTGAAGAAGTAGGGGGTGTGCCCGTAGCCCTTCATGAGGTCGGCGAGTTCGTCGTCGCCGATCCGGGCGAGCACCGCCGGGTTGGCGATCTTGAAGCCGTTGAGGTGCAACACGGGCAGCACGACGCCGTCGCTCACCGGGTTGAGGAACTTGTTCGAGTGCCAGCTGGTCGCCAGCGGTCCGGTCTCGGCTTCGCCATCGCCGACCACCGCGAACACCAGCAGATCGGGGTTGTCGAAGGCGGCGCCGTAGGCATGCGAGAGCGCATAGCCGAGCTCACCGCCCTCATGGATCGACCCGGGCGTCTCGGGGGCGACGTGCGAGGGGATGCCCCCCGGGAAGGAGAACTGCTTGAACAGCCGTTGCAGGCCCACCTCGTCCCGCGAGACGCGCGGATAGACGTGGGAGTAGGTGCCGTCGAGGTAGCTGTTCGCCACCATGGCCGGGCCGCCGTGACCGGGACCGGCGATGAACAGGCTGTGCACCTCCCGCTCGACGATGATCCGGTTGAGGTGCGTGTAGAGGAAGTTCAGTCCGGGGGTGGTTCCCCAGTGCCCGAGTAACCGCGGTTTGACGTCGTCGGTGGTCAGAGGCTCGCGCATCAGCGGGTTGCGCATGAGATAGATCTGACCCACCGACAGGTAGTTGGCCGCGCGCCACCAGTCGTGCATGGCCCGGAGGTGGTCGTCGGACAGGGGCGGGAGACCGCACTCGAAACGGGTGCGCCAGGTGACACTGGACATGCAGGTCCTTTCCGCAGGCGATGGACCCTCCCATTCAAGTGGACGGGCGGGTCGGTGCCAATCCCCGGCGCCTGTTGTCACCCGATGGTCACGTGTGTGCCGCGAGCAGCTGGGCCATCGTCACCGACCCCCGGTCGGCGAGATCGGACAGCTGTTTGCGGCAGCTGAAGCCGTCGGCGAGCACGATGGCGTCCGGGCCGGCGGCCTCGACCGCGGGCAGCAGGTCGTGCTCGGCGACCGCCACCGACACGTCGTAGTGGCCCTTCTCGACGCCGAAGTTGCCGGCCAGTCCGCAGCAGCCGCCGACTGTGACCACCTCGGCCCCGGTGCGCCGCAACAGGTCCGCATCGGCGTCCCAGCCGAGGACGCTGGCGTGGTGGCAGTGCGGCTGGGCGACGATCGTGTGCCCGGTGAGGTCGGGCGGCGTCCAGTCGGGGGTGCCGCGCAGCAGTTCGGCGAGCGTGCGCACTGCGGACGCCACCTCGGCCACCCGCGGCTCGTCGGGCAGCAGTTCGGCAGCGTCCGATCGCCAGACGGCCAGGCAACTCGGCTCGAGACCGACGATCGGGATGCCTTTGGCTGCGATCGGCGCGAGCACCTCGAGCGCGCGGCGCAGCTGGGTGCGGGCGCCGTCGAGCTGTCCGGTGGTGATCCAGGTGAGACCGCAGCACGCATCCTGCTGGATCACCTGCGGGTCGTAGCCCGCGTCCGCCAGGACCGTGACGAGGGCGGGAAGCTGGGAGCCCTCGAAGGCGTCGGTGAACGAGTCGACCCACAGCGCGACCGGCTTCCCGGTGCCGTGCCGGTCGCGGAACGCGCGGCGCGCCCGGCCCCCCGTGCGGAACTTCGGCATCGGACGCCGCTGGTCGACCCCCGCCAGCGCGCGGACGACGTGCCGGACCCCCGGCGTCTGGGTCGCCGCGTTGGCGACGCCGGCGAGCCCGGGCACGGCGGTGACCAGGCGTCCCCACCGGGGCAGCCACCCCAGGGCGTAGTGGGATGCCGGTCGCAGCCGACCACGGAACGCCTCGAACAGCACCCGGGACTTGTAGGCGGCCATGTCGATGCCGGTGGGGCAGTCACTGCGGCAGCCCTTGCAGGACAGGCACAGGTCGAGTGCCTCGTGCACCTCGGGGGAGCGCCAGCCGCGCCTGACCAGGGTGCCGTTGATCATCTCCTGCAGCACCCGCGCGCGGCCGCGGGTGGAGTCCTTCTCGTTGCGGGTCGCCTGGAACGACGGGCACATCACCCCGCCGCCCCCGGTCGTGTCGGCAAGGCACTTGCCGACCCCGGAGCACCGGTGCACGTCGCGGGCGAACTGCGGATCCTGCAGACGCAGTGGCGACAGGAGGGTCTGCGGCACTCGGACGCGTTCATCGACCGGATCCGGGTCGACGAGCACACCCGGGTTGAGCATGTTGTGGGGGTCGAACAGGCTCTTGACCTGCCCGAACAGGGCGAGGGCCTCGGGGGAGTACATCGCGGGGAGCAGGCCGGACCGGGCGCGTCCATCGCCGTGCTCACCCGACATCGATCCGCCGTGCCGCGCGGCGAGGCGGGCGGCGTCCTCGACGAACGCCTTGTAGGCACCGGTTCCCCCGGCGCGCTCCAGTGGGAAGTCGATCCGGCAGTGCACGCAGCCGTCGCCGAAGTGGCCGTACGGCAGGCCGTGCAGGCCGTGCTCGGTGAGCAGCGCGTCGAAGTCGCGGAGGTAGGCGCCGAGGTTCGCGGGCGGAACCGCGGCGTCCTCCCAGCCGGGATAGGCGGGTGCATCGAGTGAGACGCCCGCCAATCCGGCACCGTCGGCGCGAATTCTCCACAACACGGCCGCCTGGCGCGGGTCGGTGACGACCCACCCGTCGAGACATCCGGACGCCGCGAGCAGCGCCTCGGCCCGCGCGCGCACCTCACCGGCGTCGTCGCCGACCACCTCGAGGAACATCCAGCCTTCGCCGCGGGGCAGTGGCGGCACGGCGGCGTCCCCCTGGCGGCGGCGGACCACGTCGACGATCCGGGCGTCGAGGCCCTCGCAGGCGGTGGGGCGGAAGGGGAGGATCTCGGGCATCGCGTCGGCGGCCTCGGCCATCGTCGGGTAGCCGAGCGCGATCATCTGCTGGACCGGCGCGTCGGAGACGAGCTTCACGGTGGCGCGGGTGATGATGCCCAACGTGCCCTCGGTGCCCGCGAAGAACGCCGGGACGTCGAAGCCGTGCTCGGGCAGCAGATGCTCGAGGCTGTAGCCGCTCACCTGGCGGGAGAAGTGGCCGAACTCGGTGCGGATCGTGCCGAGGTTGCGCTGGACGAGGTCCCTCACTCGGCGGAGGGGGGCGGTCGAGTCGTCGCCCCTGGTGAGCGTGAGGTGCTCTCCGGTGCCAGTGATGATGTCGAGCGAGACGACGTTGTCGGCGGAGCGCCCGTAGCCGAGGGCCCGGGGTCCGCACGCGTTGTTGCCGATCATGCCGCCGATCGTGCAGCGGTTGGCCGTCGACGGATCGGGCCCGAAGCGCAGCCCGAACGGCTGGGCGGCGGACTGGAGTTGTGACTGCACGACACCCGGCTCGACGGTGGCCGTGCGGGCGTCCGGGTCGATGGACAGCACCCGGTTGAGGTGACGTCCGACGTCGAGGATGAGCCCGTCGCCGACCGCGTTGCCGGCGCATGACGTGCCGGCCCCACGGGTGGTGATCGTCATGCCCGAGGTGAGGCAGGCCTGCACGACGGCGTCGAGATCGTCGAGGGTGCCGGGACGGGCGACGACCTGCGGCACGATCCGGTAGATCGACGCGTCGGTGGAGTAGAGGGCGCGCGTCAGGCTCGAAGTGTCGACGGATTCGACGACACCGGGACGGGACAGCAGATCGGCCAGTGCGCTCACCGGCTCAGTCTGCCATCCCGCCCGTTCGGAGTGGTCGGGCGCAGGGGGCGCTGGACTCGATGGTCAGCGGGGATGTCGCGTGGACCTGGATGGGCTCCATGAGGATCGGGCGCGACTCGATGGTCGCCCGGGACGTCCGGGTCGGCGGGCGCCCGGGGGGGATGGTCAGGAGGGAGGCGTCCAGGGGACGGGCGCGTGGCGTCCGGGGTGGGGCTGGCGATGGCGACGCACGGGGCCCGAACGGCTGGCGACGTCGACGCACGGGGCCCGAACGGCTGGCGACGTCGACGCAGGGGGCCCGAACGGCTGGCGACG
>JAJXWF010000164.1 GCA_021781735.1 Actinomycetes bacterium | reverse complement strand
TCCGGCTGGCTGATGAAGCAGATCGACAGGATCTGGGACGGCAAGATCCGCCCCGGCTTCGAGATGCTCGTCAACATGTACTCGGCCGGAATTCTGGGCATGGGTCTCGCGATCGGGGCGTTCTTCGGAGTCGCGCCCTTCGTGACACAGGTGAGCTCCTGGCTCGGCTCCGGCGTCCAGGCGTTGGCGAACGCGCAACTTCTCCCCCTGATGAGCATCATCGTGGAGCCGGCGAAGGTTCTCTTCCTGAACAACGCCGTCGGCAACGGCGTCCTCGTCCCGCTCGGGATCCAGCAGACGCTTACCCACGGGCATTCGCTGCTGTTCCTCGTCGAGGCGAACCCCGGCCCCGGATTCGGCATGCTGCTGGCCTACATGTTCTTCGGGGTCGGAAGCGCCAGGACGTCGGCGCCCGGCGCGATCCTCATCGAGTTCTTCGGCGGGATCCACGAGGTCTACTTCCCCTTCGTGCTGATGAAGCCGAGCCTGATCATCGCGATGATCGCCGCTGGAATGACCGGCGTCGCCACCAACGAGGTCCTCGGAAGCGGCCTGCAGGCGCCCGCCGCCCCCGGCAGCATCATCGCCGTGCTCGCACAGACGGCCCGTGGCAGCTACATCGGCGTGATCCTGTCGGTCGTCCTGTCCGCCGCCGTGTCGTTCGCGATCAGCTCACTCATTCTGCGGGCCTCGCGCAAGCGTGACCTCGAAGCCGGCGAGAGCGGCGATCTCGCCGCGGCGATCGCCCAGACCGAGCGGAACAAGGGCAAGAGCAGCAGCGCACTCGCGTCGCTGGGGGGCACCGCGAGCGCACCCGCCGCCCAGCCGGTCGGCGCCGGCACGGCCACCGCGGTACTGCAGCGGCCGATCCACGAGATCGTCTTCGCGTGCGATGCGGGCATGGGTTCCAGCGCGATGGGCGCGAGCGTCCTGCGCTCCAAGCTCAAGAAGGCCGGTGTCACCGGGGTGACCGTCGTCAACCAGGCGGTGGCGAACCTCGAGGACGGCGCCGACCTCGTGATCAGCCAGCGCGAACTGACGCCACGCGCTCGACACCGTGCGCCGAACTCGGTCCATGTGTCCGTGGACAACTTCATGAACAGCCCCGTCTACGACGACGTGGTGTCGGACGTGAAGGCCAGTTGGCAGAACGAGGAGCCGTCATGAGCGAGATCCTGACCCGCGATCTGATCGTCGCATCAGGGAGCGCGCGCACGAAGGACGAGGCAATCCAGGAGGCCGGCGACCTGCTCGTCGCCTCCGGGGCCGTCACCCCGGAGTACGTGGAGGCGATGCGTGAACGCGAACGGAGCATCTCCACCTACATGGGGAGCTACCTGGCGATCCCGCACGGCACGAACGAGGCGAAGTCGTCGATCCTGCACTCGGCCGTGTCGCTCGTCCGCTACGAGAAGCCCATCGACTGGGGTGGGCACGAGGTGCGGATCGTCGTGGGCATCTCCGGCCTCAACAACGAGCACCTCGAGATCCTCTCGAAGATCGCCGTGCTCTTCTCCGACCCGGATGAGGCCCAGAAGATGCTCGACGCGACGACTGTCGACGAGATCTACGCCGTCCTGGCGGCAGTGAACGCCGACTGAGCCAACCTCGACTGTGCGCGTCGCCGGTCCTTCGCGAGCGATCGCGGGGGCCGGCGACGCGGGCAGGCCGAGGCCACCGCGCCACACACACGCATGAACAGAAGTTCCCCAACCGGGGAACACCACCGAGCACATCGACGCCATCGGGTCACCCTCGACATCGGCTGGGCCACGCCACCACTGGTGACCAGGAGCCGCGACCCGTACCCGCATTGATCGGTTCGAACTGCTATCCGAAGGAGAAACCACGACATGTTGGCCCTGCGATTCCACGCCCCCGGTGATGTCCGGCTCGAAGATGTGCCCGAGCCACCGTGCGGGCCGCGCGAAGTGAAGATCCGCGTCCGCAACTGCTCGACCTGCGGCACCGACGTGAAGATCTACAAGAACGGGCACGTGAACATCACCCGTGAAACCACGATGGGGCATGAGATCGCCGGCGAGGTCGTCGAGGTCGGCGCGGAATCCCTCGGAGGGTTCCAGGTCGGCGACCGCGTGCAGTGCATCGCCGCCGTGCCGTGCGGCGAATGCCACGAGTGCCGCAAGGGCTGGATGGCCGTCTGCCAGAACCAGACCTCGATCGGCTACCAGTACGACGGCGGCTTCGCCGAGTACATGATCGTGCCCGAGCAGGTGCTCAAGGTCGACGGCCTCAACCGAATCCCCGACGGTGTCGGCTTCGACGAGGCGTCGGCGGCCGAGCCGTTCGCGTGCGCGATCAACGCCCAGGAGCAGCTGGGCATCGAGGAGGGCGACTTCGTCGTCGTCTTCGGTGCCGGACCGATCGGCTGCATGCACATCCGGATCGCCCGCGGCGTCCACAAGGCCGGCACGATCGTGCTCGTCGACATCAACGCCGAGCGGCTCAAGATGTCGGCCGAGGCCGTGCATCCCGATCTCACCATCGACGCGAGCCGTGAAGATGCCGTGGCCCGGGTCATGGAACTCACCGACGGCCGCGGTGCGGATGTGATCATCACCGCCACGCCGGCGAACATCACCCAGGAGCAGGCGGTCGCGATGGCGGCCCGCAACGGCCGGATCTCGTTCTTCGGCGGACTGCCGAAGACCAACCCGACGATCACGCTCGACTCGAACCTGGTGCATTACCGCCAGCTGCACATCCACGGTGCCAACGGATCGGCCCCCGCGCACAACAAGCGGGCCCTCGAGTACATCGCCAGCGGCCAGGTGCCGGTGAAGGACCTGATCACCGAGCACCTCCCCCTCGAGGATGCGCTTCGGGCGTTCGATATCGTCGCCAAGGGCGAGGCCATCAAGGTCACCATCGAGCCGTGAGGACGCCGTACCCGTCGGGTCCGCTGAATCCTGTGCGGACCCGACGGGTACACGCACGCAACTCCGAGGAAGGAACGGACCCGGTGTACGCACCAGAACGACACCACGCCATCGTGCAGACCGCGCGCGCCGAGGGCCGAGTCGAGGTCGTGACGCTGGCTGCGACCCTTGGAGTGACCCCGGAGACCGTCCGACGTGACCTCACCACACTCGAGCAGCGGGGGCTGCTGCGCCGGGTGCACGGCGGGGCGATCCCAGTGGACCGGCTCGAACTCGAGCCCACGCTGTCGAACCGGCGAACCCGGGCCAGTGCCGAGAAGCGGCGCATCGCCGAGCGCGCCATCCAGGAACTCCCTGCCGAAGGCACGGTATTGCTCGACTCGGGCACCACCACTCAGCTGATAGCAGAACTGCTGCCGGCCGACCGGTCGATGACCGTGGTGACGAACTCGGTGAGCATCGCGGCCCTGCTCCAATCGCACCCCGGCGTCAGCCTCTATCTGCTCGGCGGACGGGTGCGCCACCGCACCGGCGCGGCGGTCGGCGAGTGGCTGTCCGACGCTCTCGAGGGAGTCTGCGTCGACGTCGCATTCCTCGGCACCAACGGCTTCTCGGTGCACCGCGGGATGACCACCCCCGACCAGATCGAGGCGGCCGCAAAGCGTGCCATGGCGAGGGCCGCCCGTCGGGTGGTCGTGGTCGCCGACTCGTCGAAGGCCGGGCAGGACCACTTCCACCGGTTCGCCCGACCCGAGGACGTCTCGCTGCTGATCACCGACGACGGCCTCGACACCGATGTCGTCGAGGGGTTCGGCGCGGCCGGGACCGATCTCGCTCTGGTGTGACAGCATGCTGCTGCCATGTTCTGCTCACCGTTGACCGCAGCCTCCGAGCCCTCCCCACGCCCGGGGCCGCGACCGCTGGCGGGCATCATCGCCGCCGACTGGGCCGAGGCGCTGGCCCCGGTGGAGGCCGACGTCCACGCGATGGGCGACTTCCTTCGCGCCGAACTCGCGGCCGGGCGCTCCTACCTTCCGGCCGGTGACCGGGTGCTGCGCGCCTTCACCCGCCCGCTGGCCGACGTCCGGGTGCTGATCGTCGGCCAGGACCCGTACCCGACCCCGGGACATCCGGTCGGGTTGTCGTTCTCGGTGGAGCGTGACGTGCGGCCGCTACCGAAGAGCCTCGTCAACATCTACCGGGAGTTGTCCGACGATCTGGGCGTGCCGCCGGCCCCCCACGGTGACCTGTCGGCGTGGTTCCAGCAGGGGGTGCTGCTGCTCAACCGGGTGCTCACCGTGCGTCCCGGCACCGCCGGATCACACCGCGGCAAGGGGTGGGAGCGGGTGACCCAGTGCGCGATCGAGGCTCTCACCGCCCGCGGCGGGCCCCTGGTGGCGATCCTGTGGGGCCGCGACGCCCAGTCGCTCGCCCCCATGCTCGGCGCCGTGCCGCGGATCACCTCGCCGCACCCCAGCCCCCTGTCGGCCCACGCGGGATTCTTCGGCTCCCGCCCGTTCTCCCGCGCGAACACCCTGCTCGAACAGCAGGGCGCCGCCCCGATCGACTGGCGTCTGCCCGCCTGAACCCCGCGGATCGGCACCGCCCTCAGCTGTACGGACGCCGCGACACCGGGCCGAGCGCCTCGTCGAGGAAGCCGGCCACGAGCGAAATGTAGCCGGCGCGGTCCTGGAAGTAGCCGCCGCAGTGGTCGGCGCCGGGGAAGACCACTCGTCGGCTGGACGGGCCGACGCGCTCGTGCAGGTGCAGCGACTGCACCGGCGGGATCGTGCGGTCGGCCCCGCCGTGCAGGAACAGCACCGGACGCGGCGCCAACCGGTCGGCGACGTCGATCGGCCTCACGTCGTGGAACCGGTATCCGTAGCGCAGCCGGGTGCGCCGGTCGACGAGCGGCACCAGCGGGAACGGTGGCAGTCGCATCCGACGCGCGGCCGCGGTGACCACCTCGTTCATCTCCGAGAACGGCGAGTCGAGCACCAGCGCCGCGATCCGCGGGTCGTCGGCGGCGGTGAGCAGCGCGACCGCCGCACCCATGGAGAACCCCAGCGCGGCGACGTCGGCGTCCGGACGCCGGGAAACCACCAGATCGACCGCCGCGGCGAGGTCCTCCTGCTCGTAGTGGGCGAGCGATTGCGGACCGTCTCCGGAATCGCCGTTTCCCCGGAAGTCGAACATCAGCACGCTGTTGCCCGCCCTCCACAGCCCCGGGCCGATGCCGAGCATGTCGGCCTTGGATCCCCGATGCCCGTGGCAGACGATCACGACGCGCGAACTGTCGGGGCGCTCGAGCCACCACCCGGCGATCCGAGTGCCGTCGGCGGCGTGGAACTCGACGTCGTCACTCGGCACTCCCACCTCGAACGGGGTGAACCGGTAATCGAGCGCTGGACGACGCGGCCCGCTGATCGCCCGCGCCGCGACTTCGATGCCCCCGCCGATCACCCCCGCGGTGATCGCCCCGACCGCCGCCGAGATGACGTATCCCCGTCCCATCACAGATCCACGGTAGTCCGGGAATGGCCGACGGGGATCGGGGGTTGTGCCGTGCGGAGACACCGAGGAGGCCCCGTGAACCTGTTCACCCACCGCCGCACCGACCGGCACCTGCCCGGGCGCGACGAGCCCGTGCTGGCGATGCCCTTCTTCCACCGCATCTTCGGCGACCCGCTCGACCGGGAGTTCCCGAACGCGGAGGTCGCCTACCTCGCGGCAGGGTGCTTCTGGGGCGTGGAGAAGCTGTTCTGGCAGCAGCCCGGCGTCCTGTCGACGGCGGCTGGCTACACGGGCGGGGGGACGCCGAATCCGAGCTACAAGGAGGTCTGCAGCGGGCTGACGGGCCACGCCGAGACCGTCCGGATCGTGTTCGACCCCGCCGAGACCAGCTTCGAGCGGCTGCTCGCGGTGTTCTTCGAGAACCACGACCCGACGCAGGGTGACCGGCAGGGCAACGATGTCGGAGCTCAGTACCGTTCGGCGATCTACGTGACCTCCGAGGCCCAGCGGGCCACCGCGGAGCGCCTGCGCGACCAGTTCCAGCGCGACCTCGCCGCTGCCGGCTACGGGGCGATCACCACCGCTGTCGAGGACGCCGGCGCCTGGTACTTCGCCGAGGCCTATCACCAGCAGTACCTCGACGCGAACCCTCGGGGCTACTGCCCCGTGCACGCGACCGGCGTCCGGTGCAGCGCGGTCTGAGCGCGGCGTCCGCAGGCTGGTCCGGCGACTGAGACCTCCCGCCGCAGGCGATGCGCCGAGTTCCTGTCAGGGCTTCTTTCCCATACCAGAGTCGCCCGCAGATCCTTGTCAGCGCCGGATCTGACACGGATGGACTATCACCTGTCGAGGTGCCAAGCCCGTCGAGCCTGCGGTCCGGAGAACGGCCGTCCAAGACGATTGGAACTGTGTC
>JAJXWF010000163.1 GCA_021781735.1 Actinomycetes bacterium | reverse complement strand
CTAGCGGCGTTAGATCCTCGGGATCTTCGACCTCACCCGACGGCAGCAGCCGGGCGGCCTTGAGGTCGAGCAGGGTCGCGGCGACCACGAGGAAGTTGCTGGTCACTTCCAAGTCCCAGACAGCCCCTCCGGCCTTCACGTGGGCGATGAATTCGTCGGTGACCTTCGACAGGGCCACCTCGGTGACATCGAGCTTGTGCCGGGCGATGAGCTGCAGCAGCAGGTCGAAGGGGCCCTCGAAGTTGTCGAGCCGCACATGGAAGGCCGGGTGGGCGACGCCGGCGTCTTCGGGGACCGCCGACGGCTGGGTGGTCACGTCGGACGCAGCCGCTCGACGAGCGCCGAGGCGTCCCCGTGCTCAGACAGGTCGGCGACGGCCATCGCGATGGCCGCCCGGACGATCCGGCCACGGTCGACACCGACGGCGTGGTCGCGGCGAAGCGCGAGACGGGCCTCCTCAAGGGCCATGAGTTCGTCGGTGCTGACGTAGACGGTGATCTTCTCGTCGTGGCGGACCCGCCCACTGGCCTCCCCGGCACTGGCCCGGGACCGGCGGGAGGCGCGCCGGGGCTCGGCATCCTCACCCACGGGCTGTTCAGCACCGTGCACGGGTGCCGCCTCCTCGTCGGGGCGGGCCTCGGGATTCTGGGTCGTCCGGAACAACTCCGAGGCACCCGGCAGGCTCACGCGCCGGGACACCGGGCAAGAACCTCTCGAGCGAGGGCCCGGTAGGCGGTGGCCCCGGGCGAGTTCGGCGAGTACGTGGTGATGGGCTCGCCCGCGACGGTCGTCTCCGGGAACTTGATCGTGCGCCGGATGACGGTGTGGAACACGGTCTCACCGAACGCCTGGACGACCCGTTCGAGCACCTCCCGGCTGTGCAGGGTGCGCGCGTCGTACATGGTTCCGAGGATGCCGAGGATCTCGAGGTTCGGGTTGAGGCGGTCCTGCACCTTGCCGATCGTGTCGGTGAGCAGGGCGACGCCGCGCAACGCGAAGAACTCGCACTCGAGCGGGATGATCACCTTGTCGGATGCCGTCAGCGCGTTGACCGTCAGCAGCCCGAGGGAAGGGGCGCAGTCGATGAGGATGATGTCGTAGCGATCGCGCGCCTTGTCGAGCACCCGCAGGAGGGTCTGTTCGCGGGCCACCTCACTGACCAGTTGCACCTCGGCGGCCGACAGGTCGATGTTGCTCGGCAGGATGTCGAGGCCCTCGACATTGGTGGGCGCGATCACGTCGTCAAGGGTGTACTGCCTGCTCAGCAGCAGGTTGTAGATGCTCTTGTCGAGGGTATGCGGGTTGACGCCCAACCCTACCGACAGCGAGCCCTGGGGGTCGAAGTCGACGAGCAGCACGCGACGTCCGGTCTCGACCAGCGCCGCCCCCAGGTTGATCGTGGTGGTGGTCTTGCCGACGCCGCCCTTCTGGTTGGTCATCGCGATGATCAGGGCGTTCTTGGGACCCGCCTGGGGAGGCCGCGGGTCTGGAAGGTCCGGCAGCGGGCGGCCCGTCGGCCCGATCCCGTCGGGCCCCTGCCCGGGACGAGGAAGCCCCGTTCGTGCGGGCACCTCGAACAGGGCGGGGTCACCACCGATGCGCGGGATGTCAGCTCGAGTGTCCACGGATCCTCCTTGCCGTCGGAACGGTAGCCGCGATCGACGCCGATTTGTCGACTTTGCCTCCGTTGGGCCGTAGTCTATGTGCCCCGGGCCCGGGGATGCGCAGCCCGGTACACCTCGCGCAGATGATCGACCGTCACCAGTGTGTAGATCTGGGTGGTGGTCACCGAGGCGTGCCCCAGCAGTTCCTGAACGACGCGCACGTCGGCCCCACCTTCGAGGAGGTGGGTGGCGTAGCTGTGCCGCAGGCTGTGGGGGCCGATGTGAGCGATCCCGGCCCGGTCGCCGGCCGCCCCGATGATGCCCCACGCGCTCTGACGGGACAGCCGCTGCCCGACGCTGTTGAGCAGCAGCGCGGGGCTCGCGACCCGCGCGCGTCCCGCTCGAGCCGGCCTCCCGCGCACCAGCCACGCATCGACCGCGGAGCGGGCGAAACTGCCGAGCGGCACCAGCCGCTCCTTGCTGCCCTTGCCGAACAGCCGCAGCCCGGCGTCGTCGTCGCCCAGGACCCGCACGACGTCGTCGACGTCGAGCCCGCACACCTCGGAGATCCGCGCGCCCGTGCCGTAGAGGAGTTCCAGCAGGGCCGATTCGAGCAGCCCGTCGACGGTGCTGCGGTCGCATCCGTCGAGCAGCGCCTGGACCTCGGCAAGGGCGAGTGCCTTGGGGAGGCGGCGCCCGAGGTGCGGTGGGCTCACCCGTGCCGCCGGGTCGGTGCCGGTCACCCCGTCGGTGTGGGCGAAACGGTGCAGGCTGCGGACGGCGGCGATGCACCGGGCGACGCTGGACGCGGCGAGCGCCGGCCGGCCGGCGTCCCCCTCGGCGAGTTCCCGCTGGAAGGCGGTCACGTCGTGGCTGGTGACCTCGGCGAGGTCGGTGATCCCGCGGTCGGCGAGCCAGGCGAGGTACCTGTGCGCATCGCGGCGGTAGGCGACGATGGTATTGGCCGCGCGGCCCTGTTCGATCGCCAGATGCGCGAGCCACCCGTCGACGAGCGGCTGGAGGTCAGCCATCGAGCCCGGCAAGCTCCCGGTTGCGTCGTTGCCACACATCGCGGGCCGGCCAGGGAGCGTCGGCGGGACGCAACGTGTCGAGGCGACCCGTGGCCTCCGCGGCCTGCAGCGCCAGGACGCCCGACACCATGCTGGGAGACTGGACGTGCCCGGTGAACACGGCGTCGACGAGGTCACCCAACGCCACCCAACCGAGGTCCATGTGGGCCTCCTCGTGCTCGGCCTCGAACCCGTCGGGAGGCTCGGCCCGGTGCAGTCCGCGGGCGAGGTAGATGCGGATGGTCTCGGCCACGCCGCCCGGGGTGGTGAAGATGTCGACCAGCACCCGCCAGTCGTCGGCCCGCAGCAGGGCCTCCTCGGCGAGTTCGCGCTGGGCGGCGACCAGCCAGTCTTCGCCGTCCATGTCGAGCAGGCCGGCGGGCGGTTCGATGAGCCTCATGCCGACCGGATGACGGTACTGGTGGATCACCGCGACGCGGTGATCGTCACGCAGGGCGATGACGGCGACGGCTCCCGGGTGGGTGACCCACTGGCGGGTGAAGCGCACGCCGTCGGGGGCCTCGACGACATCCTCGACGAAGTCGGAGACCCGCCCGCGGGCGAGCACCCTGTGGTCGACGATGCGCCAACTCTCCGGGCGGTCGTAGGGGTCGATGTCCGGCCTGGTCACCGGCCCGTCACTCCTCGACCGGAAGCCGACCATCGAGCTTGCGCCTCAGCGCGGCCTCGATGAGTCCCGCGAACAGCGGGTGCGGGCGGGTCGGGCGCGACTTGAGCTCCGGGTGCGCCTGGGTACCGACGAAGAACGGGTGCACCGAGGTGGGCAGCTCGACGAACTCGACCAGTCCGCGGTCGGGTGAGGTGCCGCTGATGACCAGACCGGCCTTCGCGAGCCGCTCGCGGTAGGCATTGTTCACCTCGTAGCGGTGACGATGGCGCTCCTCGACCTTCACCTTGCCGTACAGCTTGTGCACGAGCGTGCCGCGCACGAGTTCGTGCGGATACGAACCCAGCCGCATCGAACCGCCCAGGTCGCCCCCGCCGTCGACGATGTGTTTCTGTTCGGCCATCGTGGCGATCACCGGATTGGCGCAGCCCGGACTGAACTCGCTGGAGTCGGCGTCCTCGATGCCCGCGAGGTCACGGGCCACCTCGATCACCATGCACTGCAGCCCGAGACACAGCCCGAGGATCGGCACAAGGTTCTCACGCGCGTATCGGATCGCACCGACCTTGCCCTCGACCCCACGGATCCCGAACCCGCCGGGCACGCAGATCCCGTCGACCCCGGCGAGCACCTGCCGGGCACCCTCCGGTGTCTCGCACTCGTCGGATGCCACCCAGCGGATGTTCACCTTCGCCCAGTTGGCGAATCCCCCGGCGCGCAATGCCTCGGTGACCGACAGGTAGGCATCGGGGAGGTCGATGTACTTGCCGACGAGGGCGATGGTCACGTCCTCCTTCGGGTATTGCACCCGCTCGAGAAGGTCGTTCCACATGGTCCAGTCGACGTCGCGGAAACGCAGGTTCAACCGGCGCACCACGTAGGCGTCCAGGCCCTCGGCGTGCAGCATCTTCGGGATCACGTAGATCGACTGCGCATCGATGCAGGAGACCACGGCCTCCTCGTCGACGTCGCACATGAGGGCGATCTTGCCCTTGATCCCTGACGGCAGGTCGCGCGCGGACCGGCACACGATCGCGTCGGGCTGGATACCGACCTGGCGCAGCGCGGCGACGCTGTGCTGGGTGGGCTTGGTCTTCATCTCCCCGGACGGGCCGATGTACGGCACGAGCGACACGTGCAGGAAGAAGACGTTCTCGCGCCCGACGTCATGACGCACCTGGCGGGCGGCCTCGAGGAACGGCAGCGACTCGATGTCACCGACGGTTCCACCGATCTCGTGGATGACGACATCGACGCCCGGACCGCCCATGGCGAGCATGCGGTCCTTGATCTCGTTGGTGATGTGCGGAATGACCTGCACGGTGTCGCCGAGGAAATCCCCCCGGCGCTCCTTCTGGATGACGGTCGAGTAGACCTTGCCGGTCGTGACGTTCGCCTCACCGTCGAGGTTGACGTCGAGGAACCGCTCGTAGTGGCCGATGTCGAGGTCGGTCTCCGCGCCGTCCTCGGTGACGAACACCTCTCCGTGCTGGAAGGGGTTCATCGTGCCCGGGTCGACGTTGAGATACGGGTCGAGCTTCTGCATCGTCACGCGCAACCCGCGCGCGACCAGCAGATTCCCGAGACTTGAGGCGGTGAGCCCCTTGCCGAGGGAGGAGACGACTCCTCCAGTGACGAACAGATGCTTGGTGATTCTGGCGGCTCCCACGGGTCTCCAGCATAAGGGACGCCGCGCCTCCACTTCTCCACGGCTCTCCGCTTCCCCGAGACCACCCAGAGAGCTGCCTGTTCTCGGGGAATCCACACCGGCATGGGGTACTTTTTTGCCGGATCCTGCCGCGAGGTCGCGCACCGGGCACAGAATGGCCCACGGGCGGTGTCGCTCAGAGCACCATCCCGACCGGACCGAGAGGGGATTCTCATGACTCAGGGGACGATCGCAAGAGAAGGTACGGGCACGGATGGCCCAGGGCTGCACCGACGGCTCGGTCGGGTGGGCCTGTTGTTCGCGAGCGTGGGTGCGATCATCGGATCCGGTTGGCTGTTCGGAGCTCTCAATGCCGCCCGCACCGCAGGACCGGCCGCGATCATCTCGTGGGCGCTCGGCGGCATCATCATCATGTTCTTGGGGCTCTGCTTCGCCGAGCTGGGAACAATGTTTCCGATCGCCGGCGGGGTGGTGAGGTTCCCTCATATCGCGTTCGGCAGCTTCGCCGGCTACGTCACGGGCTGGGTGACCTGGGTGGCGGCAATGGCCGTCGCACCGATCGAGGTCGAGGGTGCCCTCCAGTACGCCACCCGCTATTTCGCCTTCACCAGAACCGAGAGCGTGAACGGGACGACGGTGCACGTGCTCACGGGAGCCGGCCTGGTCACCGCGATCGTACTGATGGCAGTGTTCGTCGTGGTGAACTACCTGGGCATCACGTGGTTCCAGCGGATCAACAACGTCCTCGTGGGATGGAAACTCGCCATGATCGTGCTGGTCATCGCGGCATTCGGCGTCGCCGCCTTCCACCCGTCGAACTTCACCGCGACACAGTCGGGCTTCTTCGCCAACGGGTGGACCGGCGTGTTCAGCGCGATCGCCACCTCGGGAATCGTCTTCTCGTACCTCGGGTTCCGGCAGGGCATCGAACTCGCGGGCGAGACCGACAATCCCAAGCGCAACGTCCCGTTCGCCGTGATCGGTTCGGTGATGGTGACGATGCTTCTGTATGTCCTGTTGCAGGTGGTGTTCATCGGCGCGATCCCGCACAGCCTGATCCCCGCGCACTGGGCCGACCTCAACTTCACCAACGACTTCGGCCCGCTCGCCGCGATGTCGAGCATCCTGGGGCTGACCTGGCTGGAGGTCCTCCTGTACATCGACGCCGTCGCGTCTCCGGCCGACACGGGGCTGATCTACACGACCGCGTCGGCGCGCATCGCGTTCGCCATGGGCCGCGCCGGTGCCGCTCCCAGAGCCCTCACCCGCACCAGCCGCCGAGGGGCGCCGGTCGTCAGCCTGATCCTCACGTTCGTCATCGGGCTGATCCTGTTCCTGCCCTTCCCGTCGTGGCAGCAGATG
>JAJXWF010000162.1 GCA_021781735.1 Actinomycetes bacterium | reverse complement strand
ACGTCTAGGAGACTGTTGAACAACGGTGCTGGGGGCTCGCGGCGCGGTCGCTGGCGGGCAGTGCCGGCTGCGGTGGGGCTGCTTCATGTCCGGCCGCGATCGTCGGCACGTCCTCGTGCGGTCTCTAGCGCCTCAGACGCCCCCGGTGAGCACTGCGAGACGAGCCAAGAAGGCCCCGCTCATCGTTCGAGCGGGGCCGTCCTGGACTGACTACTTGCTGACGACGACGACCACGGTACCGGTCGGGTTCGCGTTCACCATCGACGCGACCGCTGCCTGAGCCTGCTCGGCGGTGTCGAAGAACTGCCCCGGGGTCGAGGTGGTCGTCCAGAACCACGACTTACCTTGTCCGGCGAGGTCCGGAAGCCGTAGACCGGGTATACGGCAAGCACCTGACGGCCGAGCGCCGTGCCGGTCGCCACGAGCGACGCCTTGAGTGCGTTCGACCGCGCGACCCGGACGTCGACTGCGGCTGCGCCGTCCTTGATACCGCCCGGGAGGCCTACGTTCACGGTCGCCGTCACCGCGGCCTGGACCGGTGCGGGGAGCGGCTCGCCCCGGACCACGGCGACCTTGGTGCCGTCGGGCATCGGGTAGGCACGGACGCCGTCGGGGAGCTTGGCGACCTGCGCCGGGGTGAGCACGGCGCCGGAGACCACTGCCGCTGCCGTGGGGGTAGCGGTGGGGGTGGCTGCCGGGGTCGTCGGCGCGACGCGGGCCGGTGCGGTGGTGACGGTGGAGGAGCAGCCTGCCATGAGGAGTGCTGCGCTCAGGGTGAGGAACGCACCCGTCGTCCGGATCTTGAGCTCGTGGGTGTAAACGTCTCCCCTATCGGTCTGACCTGGCCCGAAGTTGACCTGGCCTGCTCGCGTAGCTGCGAGAGATCCGCTTGAGGCACATGTGTCTGGAGCGAGTGCAACGAGTCCGGCAGGACGCCGCGAGGCGCTCTTGACTCGTGTACCGGTGCGGGTACCGATCGTCGAAGCGTGCGGGCTCGGAGCCCGTGACTCGTCCCTACGACTCGTCCCTACGAGGAAGGGCCAGACCGGGAAACGTCCCCTGACCTGGCCCTTCATGTGGAAGCTGGTTCCGGAAAGGGTCTGACCTGCGGTGATGGGGGGCCCTCGCGGATCCTCTCTACAAGCGAAGGGCTGCCTGTTCTACAGGCGCAGATCAGGGGGCTTTCCGTGGCCGGCCCTGGGCCTTGGGATCGACAGGATCGACGGTCGGCGACTGTCAGGCAGGCGGCACGGACGCCGGTCGGGTCCGGCCCAAGCGCGCTTGCGGCCGCTCTGGCCGGCTGTACCTGGAGGGCCCACTCAGGTGCCGGATACGTGTCCGGGTCTTCGTTGTTCATGGACCGTACGGCGCCGACGCGATGAGTGACGAAACTTGCCGACTAGCCGGACGCCGGGTGGCTACCCCTTGCCGGTGGCTGCCGATGGTCTGACCTAGCTCTGGGCCTGACCATCTGATGTGCCGCACCAGCCCGCGCCGGCACCAGACGCGCGGGACGTGGCAGTTGACCGAGGCCCGTTCGGCCTTCGAATTCGTTCGCTCGTCTGGCTGCACGCCGAGTCGAACGCTCCGTATGGCCGTTGCCGGATTGGCCGCGGCAGCATTATGTGCCGGCACGGCCGGGTTGGGGTGCATGATCATCGTGGGCGCCGTCGTCGGTGCTGGACTCGGTGCCGCGAACTATGGACTGAACCATTCATCGAAGAGCGCATCTGGCTACTTCAGCGCTGCCGGCCGGGGAGCGGTAGAAGGAGGCATAGCTGGATTGACAACAGGATCGGCGCTCGGGCGCGAACTCAGGATCGGCAAGAATTTCAGAATCGCGCCGGGCGGCAATCGAGGTCGGGGACGATTCCAACTACCGCATTACCACCGCCGGATCACCGATTCTGGGGGTAACACAGTTCCCGGCGGCGGAATCAAGTGGCAGAGGCCGTGGCAGAGGGGGTGGTAGCGTGTCGATCTACCTAATTGAAGGAAGGGACCTAACCGTGTATCCTTCACTGATCGATCTAACGCGCGGGGTTGAACCAGATGACGTTCTCACGTCCAGTTATGTCGTGCTAGACGACCGCGGGCAAGGGTATCGATTACGAGTCTTCGGTCGGGGATTCAGACGTCACGTTCAGGCCGAACCGGTAGATGCAGATCGCAATCAACTTGACCTCCTCGCGTCTCTACTCGCTGAATTAGGGGGATGACGGTACTCCGGCCGGCTCCTCACGAGGAACTGCTGGCCGGGATACTGACCGCAGGTATGACGCGCACGGGAACACCACCACCCTGGCCGACCAGACGCTCGTGTTCGACTCCGCGGGCCGGCACATGTCCACCACCACGACCGGTGGCACCTACGAGACGTTCGTGCGTGACGCGACCGACCGGATCGTGCAACGCGACGCCCACGACACCACGACCACCCGGTTCGGGTACACCGGGCCCGGGGACACCCAAGACCTCGTGGTGTCCCCAAGCAACCAGATCACCCAACGCGAGCTCGCCCTACCCGGTGGAGTCCTCGTGAGCCTGCCGACCACAGGCACGGCGACCTGGTCCTACCCGAACATCCACGGCGACATCATCGCCACCGCCAACACCACCGGGACCAGGACCGGGACGTTCACCTACGACCCGTTCGGCCAACCCATCGACCCGGTCACCGGTCGCATCGGCACCACCACCGCCAACGACGCCGCACCCGACAACCTGCCCGCCAACTCCGCCTACGCCTGGGCCGGGTCCCACCAGAGGTTCTACGAGCACGTCGGCACGCTCGCGTTCATCGAGATGGGTGCCCGCGTCTACATTGCAGCACTCGGTCGGTTCATGAGTACCGACCCCGTCCCAGGTGGAGGAGACAACACCTATGCCTACCCGACGGACCCGGTAAACACCTTTGACCTCGACGGAAACTCATGGTGGTCGAGTGTTCGGAGTCGAGCGCGACAAGCCGCGCGTTGGGCGTATTCGCATCGGCGCGCAATTGCTCACGAAGCGTTTACGCTTGCCGCAGGAGCCGCGATTGGGGTGGCTGCGACGGCGCTATGCGTTGGCACCGCAGGAGTGGGGTGTGTCATTGCTGCTGGTGTGGCGATCGGAATGCCCACGATGCTCCTCGGCGGTGTGGCGATCGACAGGGCCTTCGGCCATACCCCTACGGGTCGTGAGGCTCTTTCTTACCTGGGCTCGGGGATCACTGGCCCCGCGATGCGGCCGTATACGCAACGGTTCATTACCAGACCCTTGCTCTCGTGGGGGCGCGGGTTGGTACGATCGTGGCGGCGATAGGCTGGACAGCGGCGACGACGGATGACGAGTCATGATGAGCGAGATAGTCGGGTTCCTTCTAGGTGACAGGCTCGGACGCCGCAGGGTGCAGCGGCGAAATGAAGCCCTGAAGGCGGACCATAAAACCGGGTCGGGCGTGCGACTTCTCTCTGGTGAGATTCGCGGACTCACGTCCGCGTGGCTTCACGGCGTCTGGCTGGTGGAAACCGGGCGAATCTCCAACGGCTCGGCTGTGGTCTTGGTCGATTCGATTGATGACGCACCACGAAGACCCACAGGGCGAGAGATGTGGTCAGTTGATCCCGAGACCGAGATTGTGACCCTGAGAAGTGGATCGTCCGTCCTGGAGTGGGCACTGATGCCAAATTGTCGAGAGTGGGCGGTGTCAGTCGTCCAGGATTCGGGCCGCGAGATTAGTTGAGCTGGCGTCGCGTGTCTGAATTCCTCTCGCGGTTTGCATTATTGAGGATGTCATCGGACGCTTCGCGCCAGATGAAGAGGTGGGCGCGGTCAGGGTATGAGGAGGGGCACCCGGAGAGCCGCCGGGTCAGGCAGGGAACCGGTGTATTGGCGTGGCCGTGACGGCTGGGGTGAGCTCACCACCCGGGACTGCTGCGAGTATCAGCTCCGGCGCCGAGGCTCGAGATCGGCAGAGTCGTGCGCTCGACGGTCATCCAGCCCGAGTCGACGGGCAAGCGGAATGCGACGTCGCGAACGGTCTGACGCCGCCCGGACCTCCCACGGGCGTCCCTGGCGGGCACGGCGCTCGACCTGACTCTCACAGGTGATGGGGCCTGACGGAGCGTTGTTGCTGGTCAGCGTCTTGCGGCTGGTTGATTTGGGGCACTAGCGCTGCCCGGTAGTCTCGCGATGCGGCCCCGTATGTGCGCAAGGTGAGGACCTCTTCGGGGGCGACCGCTGTGCAGATCGTGGAGAAGCGGTCTGGGGTTCGCCGGATCGTGGAGCATCTGGGTTCAACGCACGACGACCTGGAGCTCGCGCTGCTGCTGCAGGTCGCCCGGGACAGGCTCGCGTCCGGTCAGGACGAGCTCGATCTGGGGCTGGCACCGGCGCCGGTGGGTGGCGCCCCGGCGGCACGAGTCGTCTCGTCGTCGTCGCGGCTGCTGTGGCAGGTGCTGGCTGATGCGTACGCCCACCTGGGGTTCGACGTGCTCGCAGACGAGGCGTTCCGAGCGCTGGTCCTGGCCCGGTTGATCGAGCCGACCTCGAAGGCTGACACCGTGCGGGTTCTTCAGGAGATTGGCGCCCGGTCCCCGCACGTCAACACCCTGCACGCGGCCATGGCCCGGGCCCGGGACCGCGACTATCGGGGCCGGCTAGCCACCGCGTGCATGGCGCACTCGGCGGCGACCACAGGCACTGGGGCCCTGATCTTGTACGACGTGACGACGTTGCACTTCGGCGTCGGGGACGAGGACGACCTGCGCAAGGTTGGCATGTCCAAGGCCGCCGCGTGGACCCCCAGGTCCAGGTCGGGCTGTTGGTCGACCCCGGCGGGTTCCCCCTGGAGGTGCACATGTTCGAGGGCAACAAGGCCGAGACCACCACCTTGATCCCCGTGCTCACCGCGTTCGGGGAGCGGCACGCCATCACGGAGATGGTCGTGGTCGCCGACGCGGGGATGCTCTCGGCGGCGAACCTGAACGCGATCGAGGACGCCGGGTTCTCCTTCATCGTCGGGTCCCGGCTGGTCAAGGCCCCCTACGACCTGGCCGCCCACTTCGAACGCCACGGGAACTACTTCACCGACGGGCAGATCCTGGAGTCGGCCCGCGAGATGGGCACCGGGAGCAGCGCCCGGACCCGCCGGGTGATCTACCAGTGGAAGTTCACGCAGCAGAAGCGTGACGACCGCACGATCAACCTGATGATCACCAAGGCCGAGAAGATCGCCGCCGGCACCACCGCACTGCGCAAGGCGAGTTTCTTGAAGGTCACCGGCGCAACCAAGGAACTCGAACAGGCCGTCGTCGACCGCGCCCGACAACTGGCCGGCCTCAAGGGCTACGTCACCAACCTGAGCGTCGAGCAGATGACCGGACAGGCCGTGATCGACGCCTACCACGACCTGTGGCAGGTCGAACGCTCGTTTCGGATGACCAAGTCCGACCTGCGAGCCCGCCCCGTCTTTCACCACCAGCGCGAGGCCATCGAAGCCCACCTGACCATCGTGTTCGCCGCCCTCGCGGTGGCCCGCTACCTCCGGGACACCACCGGCGTCACGATCAAGAAACTCGTCCAGACCCTGCGACCCCTGCGCTCTGTCGTCATCGCCATCGGCGACCAGACCATCCCCGCCGACCCCACACCAGGACCCGACGCCCGCACCATCCTCGACCAACTACCCCCGATCACACTGGGGCACTCGACCTGTGAGAGTCAGGACCGGCGCTGAGATGACCGCAGTGTCCTGCCCCTCGGGAACCGGTGCCGCAGGCAACGGCACCAGCCTGGCGATCGGCCGGAACGCCACCGGCGCGACAACAGCCCTGGCATGGTCGTTCGCCATCGGCAACGCCCTGACCGACCAGGTCGTACGCTCCCAGACAGGCCTGGTACTCACAGACAACGTCACCGACGGGACCACCACAACCAGCTCGACCTACAACTACGACGGCGCGGCCCGCTTGGTCTCGGCCGTCATCCCCGGTCACACGTTGACCTACGGCTTCGGGCCACCACCGGGTGCGCGGCCAACCTCGCCGGTAACAACGGGAACCGGACCCTGCTCACCGACACCCCCGCCACCGGGACTGCGACGAGCACCGCGTACTGCTGCGACAACGCCGACCGACTCACCTCGACCAGCGTCACCAACCCTGTGGTCGGTGCCTCACCGGTGACCGGAGCCAACCTGAACGCGGCGAACCTCGTCAACGACGCGAACGGGAACACCACCACGCTCGCCGACGAGGCCTGGGTGTTCGACTCCGCCGGCCGGCACATGTCCACCACTACCACCAGTGGCACCTACGAGACGTTCGTGCGCGACGCCACCGGCCGGATCGTGCAACACG
>JAJXWF010000161.1 GCA_021781735.1 Actinomycetes bacterium | reverse complement strand
CACCTACGTCGTCGTCGGTCACTCGGAGCGGCGGCAGTACCACGCCGAGTCCGACGCGCTCGTCAATGCGAAGGCCCGCAAGGCGCTCGAGCACGGCCTCACCCCGATCATCTGCGTCGGTGAGGCGCTCGACGTGCGCAAGGAGGGTCAGCAGGTCGAGTTCACGCTCAACCAGGTCAAGGGGGCGCTCGAGGGCATCCCCGGAGCCCAGGTGGCCTCGCTGGTCATCGCCTACGAGCCGGTGTGGGCGATCGGTACGGGTGAGGTGGCCACGCCCGAGGACGCCCAGGAGGTCTGCGGGGCCATCCGTGGCTTCGTCGCCGACCTCTACGACCAGGCGGTGGCCGACTCGCTGCGCATCCAGTACGGCGGCTCGGTCAAGTCCGGCAACATCGGCGAGATCATGGCCAAGCCCGACGTCGACGGCGCGCTCGTGGGCGGCGCCAGCCTCGACCCCGAGGAGTTCGCCCGGATCGTGATGTTCTACGCGGCCTGACGCGGCCGGAGCCACTGCCCCGTCACCGGTGTCACAGCCGGTGACGGGGCAGTGGCATGACCGGGAGGGGGAGGGTGGAATAGGGATTGTTTCGGCCGTGAGTTACGCTGTCGCTTGTGATTTCGACGCCTGTGATGACCGCGCCGCTGATGACCTGGCCGATCCTGACACTGTCGATCGTGCTGATCGTGACGAGTGTGATTCTGGCGGCGTTCATCCTGCTCCACAAGGGACGCGGCGGTGGTCTGTCCGATCTGTTCGGCGGCGGGATGTCCACGTCGATGGGCGGTACGTCGGCTGCGGAGCGTAACCTTGACCGCCTCACCGTCGTCGTCGGACTGGTCTGGCTCACCTGCATCGTCGCGTTGCTGGTGCTCTACCGATTCACCTCCTGACTCGTCAGGTTCTGACCGATTGCGCGAGCGGTTTTCGCAGAAGGGAACATTGTGGCTGGTGGCAGTGCGATCCGGGGGAGCCGAGTGGGCGCCGGACCCATGGGCGAGGCCGAACGGGGCGAATCGGCCCCGCGTCTGTACGTCTCGTTCTATTGCTCCAACGGGCATGTGACCCGTCCCGCCTTCGCTGCGGACGCGCAGATCCCCGACACCTGGGACTGCCCGCGGTGTGGCCTGCCGGCGAACCGTGATGAGGACAACCCGCCGCCCCCACCGAAGATCCAGCCGTACAAGACCCACCTCGCCTACGTCAAGGAGCGCCGCACCGACAAGGAGGCCCAGGCCATCCTTCAGGAGGCCCTCCAGGGCCTGCGCGAGCGTCGGGCCCGCGGCGAGGTCATCTTCTGACCTTCCCGGCCTTCGTGCCCGACAGTGACCGGGCACGGCGACCGGTGGGCGGTACGCGACGCGGTCGCCCGTCCTAGAGTTCGCACCGGTGTCGCGGCAGCAGCCGTGCGGCCTCGGCGTCGAGGAACCAGATCGTCGATTCGACGCCCGAGGCGTGCGCGGCCGGCACCCGCTCGTCGCCGGCGAGAGCGTGCGCGACCGCCTCGGCCTTCTCGCTCCCGTTGACCCACAGCCACACACTGCGCGAGCGGCTGATCGTCGACAGCGTCAGCGAGATCCGTTCGGCCGGCGGCTTGGGTGCGTCGGTGACACCGATCACCGACAGGGTGGTCGGATCGGAACTGGGGTGGTCGGGGAAGATCGAGGCGACGTGACCGTCGGGTCCCATGCCGAGCAGGCACAGGTCGAAGACCGTGTCCCCCAGTTCCTGGGCATAGGTGAAGGCCGATTCGTCGGGATCGGCGTTGCCGTCGCTCGCCGGCATCGGATGGATCTGCGCCGACTTCAGCTGCAGGCTGCGGGCCAACAGGGCCAGGGACTGCAGGGCGTTGCGGTCCGGGTCGGTGGTGCCGACGAACTGCTCGTCACCCCACCACAGGTGCAACGTCGCGGCATCGAAGCCGGTCTCCCCGGCGAGTTCGGCGAACGCCGCGTAGATCCGGTTGGCGATCCGCCCGCCGGTGAGGCACAGGTGAACCTGCGCCTGATGCTCCTGACGTTGCACCAGGTGGTTGAGCAGCATGCGCGCCGCCTCCTCCACCAGGTCGGTGTCGGACGGGAACCGCAGGATCCTGGCAGTCACTTGGATTCGGTCCCCGCTGTGTGATGGTGGCCACGGGAGCGTCCGCTCGGGCTCACCTCTCCCCGGGTCGCGCGCACCAGCACCTGGGCCGCCACCTGTTCGTAGATGTCGTCGGGATCCATCCGCCGCAACTCCTCGGCGATGAGCTGCTGGATGTCGCGGCGGGGGAGCGCCACCTCACGCGGCGGCTGCCCGGGGATCATGTAGCAGGCCATGTTGCTGCCCGGCTGGCGGGACAGGACGACCTCACCCGCCAGCGACTGGAGCCGCACCGACGTGATGCCGACACTCTGTGCGGGCACCCGCTCGACGTCGACCCCCAGTCTGGTCTCGAGCCAGGCCGCCATCAGTTCGCCCGGCGCGTTCTTCGGCGCCGCCTCCACGACGGCACCCGTGATCCGGGCGTGGTACTGGTCGAGCGCCGCCGCGAGCAGGGCCCGCCACGGGGTCAGCCGGGTCCACGTGAGATCGGTGTCTCCCGGGGCGTGATGCTCGGCGCGGGTGAGCATCGCCCGCAACTCGTCCGACGCTCCGGACGCGTCGGTGATCCGGCGGGTGCCGAGGGCGCCGATCGCGTCAGCGGCGGGATCGATCGGGGACTCGTTCGGCCACCAGATGACCACGGGCGAGTCGGGCAGCAGGAGCGGCAGCACCGCGGACTCGGCGTGCTCGTTCAACTCGCCGGACAGGTGCAGCGTCACCACATCACCCGGGACGCCCTCGCCGGTGTGGATCTCGGCGTCGAGCTTCGTCACGCTGCCGCGGCCCATCACCACCACGAGGATCCGGGACGGATGCTCGCGTCCGGCCTCCATCGCCGCGCCGAACACCTTGTTGAAATGCCGGGAGTCGGTGACGACGACCAGCGTGAAGACCAGCCCCGAGGCGGCGCCGAGGTTGCGGCGAGCCTTGAGGATCGCGGCGGCGATGGCGCTCGCCGAGGTGTTCTTGAGGACTTCGGTCACGGTTGCTCCTTGCGGTGTGAACGCGATGATCAGGGCCGACGCCAGACGAAGCCGTCACGCGCCAGCATGTCGGATCCGGACTGCGGTCCCCAGGATCCGGCGGCGTAAGGCTCCGGCTGGGCGTCGAGGCTCGCCCAGTGGTCGAGAACGGGGTCGAGGATCTGCCAGGCGAGTTCGACCTCCTCATGCTGCGGGAACAGCGGCGGGTCGCCCAACAACACGTCGAGGATCAGCCGTTCGTAGGCCTCGGGGCTGGATTCGGTGAACGAGCCCCCGTAGGCGAAATCCATGCTCACCTCGCGGATCTCCATCGACGTGCCGGGCACCTTCGCGCCGAACCGCATGGTGATGCCCTCGTCCGGCTGGATCCGCATGACCAGGGCGTTCTTGCCGAGCTCCTCGGTGTCGGTGTCGGTGAACGGCAGATGTGGGGCGCGCTTGAACTCGAGTGCCACCTCGGTGACCCGGCGGGGCATTCGCTTGGCTGCCCGCAGGTAGAACGGCACGCCGGCCCAGCGGCGGTTGTCGATGTCGACCCGGATCGCCGCATAGGTCTCGGTGATGGAGGTTGGCGCGATGCCCTCCTCCTCGAGATAGCCCGCCACCTTGCGCCCACCCTGCCAGCCTGCGGTGTATTGCCCGCGGGCGGTGTGCGCAGACAGGTCCTTCGGCGTCCGGGCCGCACCCAGCACCTTCTGCTTCTCGAGGCGCAACTGGCCGGCGTCGAAGCTCGTCGGCTCCTCCATGGCGGTCAGCGCCATCAACTGCAGCAGGTGATTCTGGATGACGTCGCGCGCGGCGCCGATGCCGTCGTAGTACCCGGCCCGCCCGCCGATGCCGATGTCCTCGGCCATGGTGATCTGGACGTTGCTGACGTAGTGGTTGTTCCAGATCGGCTCGAACATCTGGTTGGCGAAGCGCAGCGCCAACAGGTTCTGCACGGTCTCCTTGCCCAGGTAGTGGTCGATGCGGAACACCGAGCGGGACGGGAACGTCGTACTGAGGATGCCATTCAGCTCACGGGCGCTCGCGAGGTTGTGCCCGAACGGCTTCTCGATGATCACCCGCTTCCAGCTGCCGCCGATCTCGTCGACCAGGCCGTGGCGGCGCAACTGGCCGAGCACGTCGTCGAACAGGCCCGGCGGGATCGACAGGTAGTAGGCGTGGTTGCCCCCGGTTCCGCGCACCTCGTCGAGTTCGACGATCGTCTGCCGGAGCCGCTGGAACGCGGCGTCGTCGCCGAGATCCCCCGGCACGAACCGGATGCCCTGGAGCAGCTGACGCCACACCTCCTCACGGAACGGCGTGCGGGCATTCTCCTTGACCGCGTCGTGGACCTGCTGGGCGAAGTCCTGGTCGGCCCAGTCGCGGCGGGCGAACCCGACCAGCCCGAACCCCGGGGGCAGCAGCCCCCGGTTCGCGAGGTCGTAGACCGCCGGCATCAGTTTCTTGCGGCTGAGATCGCCGGTGACGCCGAAGATCACGAGCACGCAGGGCCCCGCGATCCGCGGAAGACGCCGGTCCTGGGCGTCGCGCAGGGGGTTGCTGTGCAGCACCTCGCTCACGGGTGGTCCCTTCCGTTCAGCGCTGGGCCAGGGCGTTGCTCACCCGGGATTCCAACTCGTGCCAGGAGGCGACGAACTTCTCGACGCCCTCGTCCTCCAACTTCACCACAACGTCGCCCATGTCGACACCCACGTCGCGCAGCCCGGCCAGGACGTGGACAGCATCGTCGATGTTGCTGGTGATCGTGTCACCGCTGATGACCCCGTGGTCGGCGACGGCGTTCAGCGTCCCCTCGGGCATCGTGTTGACGCAATGAGGCGCCACGAGGTGGGTGACGTACATCGTGTCGTCGTACTCGGGGTTCTTGACGCTCGTCGAGGCCCACAGCGGACGCTGCGCCCGGGCGCCCTGCTTCTCGAGGGCCTTCCAGCGATCGGTGGCGATCGCGTCGAGCCAGGCGGAGTAGGCCACCCGGCTGTTGGCGATGCCGGCCCGCCCACGCATGCCGAGCGCCTCCGGGCTGCCGATCGCCTCCAGCCGCTTGTCGACCTCGGAGTCGACCCGGCTGACGAAGAACGAGGCCACCGAGTGGATTGTCGAGATGTCCCGACCGGCGGCGGCCGCGTCCTCGAGCCCCGACATCCAGGCGTCCATGACCTCGCGGTAGCGATCGACGGAGAAGATCAGCGTGACGTTGACGCTGATGCCGGCCGCCAGCGTTCGGCGGATGGCCGGCAGGCCCTCACGAGTGCCGGGGATCTTGATCAGCACGTTGTCGCGGCCGACCACGCCGTGCAGCAGTGCAGCCTGCTCCACGGTGGCGTCCGTGTCGTGAGCCAGCTCCGGTTCGACCTCGATCGACACCCGACCATCGACACCGTCGGTGTCGCGGTGAATGCCCGCGAACAGGTCGCAGGCGTCCCGGACGTCGGTGGTGGTCAACACCCGGATGGCCTCGCCCACCTCGACGTCGCCGAGGCCGGAGAGTTGGGCGCGGTAGGCCCCGCCGTCCGACAGGGCGGCGGCGAAGATCGACGGGTTGGTGGTCACCCCGACCACGGATCGCTCGTCGATGAGCCGTTGCAGGTTTCCGCTCGTGAGCCGGTCGCGCGACAGGTCGTCGAGCCAGATCGACACCCCCGCCCCGCTCAGGTCTTCAAGGCTGGTGGAATGCGTGTCAGTCATGGAATCCTCCCTGGTCTGGTGCTTGATCGGGGGACATCCCCACACCGGTGACGGGTAGACGGTTGTGGCCGGGCGGGCTGGGGCCGTCCCGGCGGGTGGTCCTGTACTCCGACCTTAGTCGCTCCGCCTTCACCGGCACTCCGCGTTCACCGGCGCTCCGCCTTGACCGGCGCTCCGCGTTCACCGGCACTCCGCCTGATCCGGCGAATCGCCGCCCGTCGTGCCCCCGGCTACACTGGCCCGGTTGACCGCCACCCGAGCCGCGTCCCGTCCAGCGGTCTCAACCCGCCCCCGACGCGCCGTGAGGAATCCGTTCGCCGCATGAGCCTGCCCACCCCAGACCACACCGAGGACGCCGTGCCGGCCCTGTCCGCCCGGTGGGCCGACGTGGTGCGGGCCTACGTCGCGCTCACCAAGCCGCGGATCATCGAACTGCTCCTCGTGACGACGGTGCCGGCGATGTTCCTCGCCGCGCACGCAATCCCCTCGGGGTGGCTGGTCGTCGTCACCATGGTGGGCGGAATGTTCGCCGCCGGCAGCGCCAACACCTTCAACTGCGTCATCGACCGCGACATCGACGAGGTCATGCGGCGCACCCGCCGGCGTCCGATGCCCCGCCACCAGGTGCCCGCCCGAGAT
>JAJXWF010000160.1 GCA_021781735.1 Actinomycetes bacterium | reverse complement strand
GCGATCCGCATCTGCGACTGGACGAGGTCGACGTCGGTGATCTCCTCGGTGACCGTGTGCTCCACCTGGATCCGCGGATTCATCTCGATGAACACGTGCTTGCCGACCCGGGGGCCCTCGGTCTCGACGAGGAACTCGACGGTGCCGGCGCACGAATAGCCGATCGACTTGGCGAACGCCACAGCGTCGGCGCACAGTGCGTCGCGCAGTTCCTGGCTGATGTTCGGCGCGGGCGCGATCTCGATGACCTTCTGGTGCCGGCGCTGGATCGAGCAGTCCCGTTCGAACAGGTGCATCGTCTCGCCGTTCTGATCGGCGAGGATCTGCACCTCGATGTGGCGGGGACGTCCAACCGCCTGCTCGATGTAGACCGTGGGATCCCCGAACGCGGCCTCCGCCTCACGCATGGCGGCGCCCAGGGCGGCCGGCAGCTCGTCACCGGCGTTGACCCGGCGCATGCCGCGGCCACCGCCCCCGGCGACGGCCTTCACAAAGACCGGGAAGCCGATTCGCTCCGCCCCGGCCACCAGTTCGTCGACGTCGGTCGAGGGCGGGGTCGACTGCAGGGTGGGAATACCGACGGCACGGGCCGCCGCAATGGCCCGAACCTTGTTGCCCGCGAGTTCGAGCACCCGGGCGGGCGGGCCGATGAACGTGATCCCGTTGTCTGCGCAGGCGGTGGCCAGGTCCGGATTCTCGGAGAGGAACCCGTAGCCGGGATAGATCGCGTCGGCCCCGGCGAGCTTCGCGGCCCTGATGATCTCGCTGATGTTGAGATAGGCACGCACAGGGTGTCCCTCGACCCCGATCTGGTAGGCCTCGTCCGCCTTGATCCGGTGGTCGGCGTTGCGGTCTTCATGGGCGAAGACGGCCACGGTCTGCAGTCCGAGTTCGTGTGCCGCCCGGAAAGCGCGCACCGCGATCTCGCCGCGATTGGCCACAAGCACTTTGGTGAACATGGGCCAAACCTACCGGGGAGGGACGCGTGCGGGGCGGCGTCCCGGGGGCGCGAGACGGCCCCGGTTGGGGTCCTGGTGGACGACAGCCCAGGGTCCGGGGTGACGGTTCACGGTGCTGTGCGCGAGGAGGGTGCCGATCCCGCCGCGGTGCGCCGGAGCGGGTGGTGATCGGGGACGGCAGCGCTGTGCGCACCTCCGCGGTCTCCCACGTCTCCTGTCGGCGCGGCGCGTCCTCCCCGAGGGGAATGACGCGCCGGCTCAGAGCCTCGAGATGACCGACGAGAGGATGCCCTGGGCGAAGTAGACGACGAAGGCGGCACTGATCCCCCACATGAGCGGATGCACCTGCCGAGCCTTCCCCTTGACCGCCTTGATCAGCGCATACGTGATGAACCCCGCGCCGATGCCCACTGTGATCGAGTAGGTGAACGGCATGAGCACGATCGTGAGGAAGGCGGGAATGCCGTCCTCGACGTCGTCCCAGCGCACGTGCAGCACCTGGGTCATCATGAGGAAGCCCACGAGGGCGAGCACGGGAGCGACCGCCTCGCTCGGCACCATGTTGACCAACGGGGTGAGGAACATCGCGACGAAGAACGCCGCGCCGGTGACGACAGAGGCGAGACCCGTGCGCGCCCCCTCACCGACACCGGACGCCGACTCGATGTAGGCGGTGTTCGACGACGACGACCCGAGTCCACCGGCAACCGCGGCGAGCGCGTCGACGAGCAGGATCTCCTTGAGGTGCGGCGGGTTGCCCTGCGGGCTGAGCAGACCACCCTCCTGGCCGATCGCGACGACCGTCCCCATGGTGTCGAAGAAGTCGGCCAGCATCAGGGAGAACACGATGAGCACCACGCCGAGCACGATGCTCAGGTGGAACCTGCCGTCGGGAGCGAAGGCTCCGAACATGTCGACCCTGCCGAGCAGACCGAGCTTGGGCCACCCGAAGTCGGACAGGTTCGGCAACGCCGGCACGTTGAGTTCCCAGCCTGTTGCGTTCACCGATCCGTCGGCGCGGAACATCGGCCCCACCTTCGCTGCGGCCTCGACGATGATCGCGATGGCGGTGGTCGCCAGGATCGCGAGCAACATGGCTCCCCGGACCCGCTTGACGAACAGCAGCACGACGAGGAAGAAGCCGATCACGACCACGGCGATCGGCCAGCCCTCCAACGACCCGTTGATACCCAGTTCGACCGGAACCGATCCGCTCGGCTTGCGCACGACGCCGGAGTCCATGAGACCGACGAAGGTGATGAACAGGCCGATGCCGACACTGATCGCGGTGCGCAGGGCCGGTGGTACCGCCTTGAAGACCGCCTGCCGGAACCCTGTCATCACCGCGATGGCGATGCCGATGCCCTCCCAGACCACCAGACCCATGGCCTGGGGCCAGGTCATGGTCGGCGCAATCGTGTAGGCGATCAGCGCGTTGAGCCCGAGTCCGGTGGCGATGCCGAGTGGGAACCGCCCCCACACGCCCATGGCGATCGTCATGACCGCCGCGACGAGCGCCGTGACCGCGGCCACCATGAGCTGCGAGTGATGCACCGCCGCCCAGTCGATGTTCTTCTGGGCCGCGTCGAGGAACTTCGGCTGACCCGACAGCAGCAGTCCCCGCTTGTCGGTGGCCGCGCCGATGATGATGGGGTTGAGCGCCAGGATGTAGGCCATGGCGAAGAAGGTGACCAGGCCACCGCGCACTTCGCGCGAAACGGTCGAGCCACGGTGGGTGATTTCGAACCAGCGATCCAGACCACTCAGCTGCGTGGGGTTCAGGTGTCCTGGCGGCGTGACGGGTGCCGCCTTCGGAGAGTTGGTGACCATGCGGTCATGCTATTCGGAGCCCGCCCGGGCCTAGAATCGGCCTCCATGAATGGGATGCCGGCCGGACCCTCTCAGGTGCCTCACCCGGGGCATCACCACTTCGTGCAGGCTCCCGTGCGTCCCCTCGATGAGGACGGCATCGCCGCGACCATCACCGGAACCGTACTGTTCGCCCTCGTCACCGTCGTTCTGGTCATCATGAGACCCCGTCTCGACGCCGCGGGGCACGGCTGGTGGGCGTGGGTCGGCGTCACGGGCGTCGTGATCGGCGGCATCGGCTACCTCTACTGTCGGCGCCGCGCCGCACGCGGCGGCTGAGCCCCCGGGATCAATCGAAGAGGTTCGTGTCGATCGAGATCGTGTCGAACACCGGCTCGCCCAGCTCGATGCCCCGTTCATCAGCGACGACGTCGGAGTGACCGCCGCAGCCATGATCCACGCTCACCACGTTGGCGTCGAAGGGCGTGTACTCGTTCGTGCACACCCCGAACATCCGGCCCAGCCCACCGCCGAGCCGCACGAAATAGCCGCAGGTGACGCAGGACGCCGGCGCCTGGGATGTCGCCTGGTCGTCGGGGCCCCCGTCACCCGCGAGCCACCGTTCGGCAGCTTCCGCGCGTCCGAACGCCGAGAGCACACGCTCGCGGCCGAGGCCGAGTTCGGCGACGACGGCACGGGTCTGAACCCACTCGGCCGGATCGCCGTCGGCGGCCTGCTCTCCGCCGGTGAACCCCGGCTCGAGCCGCGGATCGTTGTCGGCGGTTGGGAGCAGCGTGCCGGGCCCCAGGTCGCCGGGACGGATCCGGTCGCTCCACGGCACCCAGCCGGGTGCGAGCAGCGCCTCGTCGCCGGGAATCAGAACCACCTCGTTGACGGTCGCGGAGCGCGCACGGCTCGCCCGGACGAGCGTGACGGCCCACCGCCATCCGACGTAACCCGGGTGTGGGCATGCGAACAGATGGGTGACCACGCGTTCGGCCTCGACGACGACACCGAGATGCTCACCGACCCCGAAGTCTCCGGCGTGTTCGAGGGCGGCGGTGAGCGCGACGTCGACCGACGCAGCCGTGACGGCGTCCGGTTTGGGCGCTTTGGCCACTGGACGTTGGCTCACAGTTCCAGCTCGTCGGCCACGGACCGCAGCAGTTGCGCGATGCTGGCGCTGTGCCGGGAGTCGGGGTAGCGACCGTGACGGTAACCGTTGCCGAGAGCATCGAGGAGCTTGATGAGATCTTCGACGATCACCACCATCTGCTCGGGCTTCTTGCGCAACGCCTTCGACAGCGAGGGCGGCTGGTCGACAACGCGCAACGACAGGGCCTGCTCTCCGCGGCGCCCCTCGACGATGCCGAACTCGACCTTCTGCCCCGGCTTGAGCGACGCCACGCCTGCGGGCAGCACGGAGGAGCGGACGTACACGTCGCCGCCCTCGTCCTTGGTGATGAAACCGAAACCCTTGTCGGCGTCGTAGAAACGCACCTTGCCGATTGCCACTGCTTCTCCACTCGTCGCCAGCTTGCCGACCAAGACTAGCTGGCCACCGGTACAGCGACCAGTCGACCACGATGTGTCGGCTGGGAAACCAGGCGGTCAGGTTGATAGGATGACAAAATCCGCCCGGCGCAGGTTTCGGGGCGGCCCAACCTCTTCACTTCCCCAGACTCCCGCCTTCGTCCTTGGACCCAGAATGCCCTTGTCCGCTCGCCTGCGCGCGACTTTTCGCGCGTCGGTGCTCACCCGTCCCGGCTATTGGAATTACGTGGTCGCCATGTTGTTCGGCGGCACCGGCTTCTGGGTGTCGCGCATCGCCCAGGACTGGCTGCTGTTGAAGCTCACCAACAGCCTGGTGATGGTCGGTCTCGCCCAGGCTCTGCAGAACGCCCCCCTGCTGCTGCTCGGGCTGTTCGGCGGCGTGCTGGCCGACAGGTTCAGTTCCCGCACCCTGCTGGTCATCGCCCAGGCCGGGGTGGCGCTCGCCGCAGTCACCCTCGGCGTGCTGACGATCAGCGGCGAGGTACGCCCCTGGCATGTGCTCGCGGCCGCGGTGTTCGTCGGGTTCACCCAGGTCCTCGAACAGCCGGCCCGCGCGGCGATGGTCCCACTGCTGTCGGGTCCGAAACTGCCCCAGGCCCTGTCGCTCAACTCGGTGGCCTTTCAGGGCTCCGGATTCTGGGGGCCCGCCCTGTCGGCCATCCTCATCGCGACGGTGGGCACCGGGTGGGCGTTCATCGCCAACGCCGGCGGCTGCCTCGTGACCATCGTGCTCATCACGCTGATCCGCCAGTTGCCGGTGCCGCTCGTCACCGGATCGCGGCCCACGGTGCGCGAGGGCATCAGGACCATCCGGCGCACCAGCCAGATCGCCTGGACGATGGTGCTCGTCGGGGTCCTGTCACTCACCCTGCTCAACATGCCGGTGATCTACGCCGACATGGCCACCCGAGTGTTCCATCAGGGCGTCGACGGCTACGGCCAGTTCAACTCGCTGGCTGCCCTCGGCTCGGTCGCCGGCTCGGTGCTGGCCGGACGCTTCCTGGCCCCTGCCCGACTGCGGGTGCTGACGATCAGCCTGGGGGCGATCGCCGCCCTGATGGCCGCGGCGGCGCTGTCGCCCTGGCCGGCGATGTTCGGTGCGATCATCCTCCTTGCGGCGTTGATGTCGGTGATGTTCACGCTGCGGGCGAGCGGCCTCATCCAGATGTCCACCGTCCAGGAGGCCCGCGGCCGGGTGATGAGCGTCTACATCATCGTGCTGCTCGGGGGGCAGGCCATCGGCGGCCCGATCATGGGCCGGTTCGTCGATGCCGTCGGCGGACGCACCGCCCTGATGTCGAGCGCGTTCGTCGCCGCCGTGGCAGCGACGATCCTCGCCTGGTGGATGGGCCACGCGTCGGGGCAGACCCAGACCCTGTCGCAGCGCACCCAGGCCAGGGCCCGGGTGATCTTCACGATCACCCCGCCCGGGGAGCGGACTCCGCGCACCCATCACACCCGGCTGCCGCACAAGGCCCACAAGCTCGGCATCAGGCCGGTCGACCTTCCCGCCCGGCGGCTGAGGCATCCCTCGATAGAATCACCGAGTGGCTGACTGGAGGGATGGCGTCGAGTACGCGCCGGCGAGGCGACCGTACGGATTCGCCACGCCTCGCGCCGACCCCCTGCCCGACCCGCCGTCCCCGACCCGCCCGGCCGACGGGCACCCGATGGCGCCGCCGGACAGCTTCTCCGCTCCCGTGGCGCCCCCACTGTGCGACCTGAGCCCTCGCACCGACACCGGCCGCGACCCGCACGCGGCCTTCGACTCGGCCTCGGCGGGTTTCACCGGTGCCAGCGCCTGGGGGATCGTCACCCATCACGGCCCCGCCGGGTGGTCACCCACCGAACCGCTCGGCCTGTCCGGGGATGCGCGCTCGACCCGCACCGATTTCGCCCCGCCGACCGGTCCCCCGGTGGTCGCGGTCGCGCCCGGTCCACCCGGGCCCGCGCCCCAGGTCCTCCCGGTGACAGCACCGTCCGCACCGGCAGCCGATCCGCGATACCCGGCCGGCGCGTATCCCCCACCCGGCGCGTATCCCCCACCCGGCGCGTATCCCCCACCCGGCACGTATCC
>JAJXWF010000159.1 GCA_021781735.1 Actinomycetes bacterium | reverse complement strand
ACGTGTCCGACCGCGGCGGCGCGGTGGTCACCCTCGAGGCCGGTGAGGTGTGGGATGACGTGGTCGCCCTGGCCGTCGCGAACGAATGGGTGGGGATCGAGGCGCTCAGCGGTATCCCGGGGCTGGTCGGTGCCACTCCCATCCAGAATGTCGGCGCCTACGGCTGCGACGTCGGCCAGACCATCGCGTCGGTCCGCACGCTCGACCGCCGCACCGGCTTGTTTCGCACGTTCGCGGCGTCCGACTGCGGGTTCGGCTACCGCTGGAGCCGATTCAAGGCCGAACCGGCCCGCTACGTCGTCCTGCAGGTGAGCTTCCAGTTCACCCTCGGCACCCTGTCGGCCCCGATCACCTACCGTGAACTCGCCGCCCGGCTCGGGGTCGCGGTGGGGGAGCGGGCCGTCACCAGCGCCGTGCGTGAGGCCGTGCTCGATATCCGGCGGGCCAAGGGGATGGTGGTCGAGGTCGCCGACCACGACTCGTGGAGCGCGGGATCATTCTTCACCAACCCTGTGCTCACCGTGGAGCGGGCCGCCGCCCTGCCCGCGGAGGCCCCCCGTTATCCGACCGCCGACGGAGGGGTCAAGACGTCGGCGGCGTGGCTCATCGACCATGCGGGCTTCCACAAGGGCTTCAGCGTCGGTGCGGCACGTGTGTCGACCAAGCACGCGCTCGCGCTCACCAACCCCGGCGACGCGGCGGCGTCCGACATCGTGGCGCTCGCCCGGGTGATTCGTTCCGGCGTCGAGGAACGCTTCGGCGTCCGGCTCGACCCCGAGCCCGTGCTCGTCGGCGTCGACCTCTGACTCTCCGGTCGCCCCGCAGCGTACGACCCGGTCGCCGCGGCGTACGACCCGGCGCGAAACCGCGACATCTCGTCCGCCGATGGCATGGCCGTACGCCGCTCAGGACGTGTCGCCCCACCCCGCCGCGTCGCCCGACCCCGGCGGCTGGGCTATCGTGCCCATGACCGCAAGACACCGAGTCCGGAAGGGCGGACGCGCGATGAAGGGCATCATCCTCGCCGGGGGCACCGGCAGCCGCCTGCACCCGTTGACGCTCGGTACCAGCAAGCAGCTGATGCCGATCTACGACAAGCCGATGATCTACCACCCGCTGAGCACGCTGATGCTCGCGGGGTGCCGGGAGATCCTGGTGATCACCACTCCCGAGGACGCCGCCGCGTTCCGCCGGCTGCTCGGTGACGGCTCACAGTTCGGCATCGGGCTGACCTTCACCGTGCAACCGTCCCCGGACGGTCTCGCGCAGGCATTCATCCTCGGGTCGGGCCACATCGCCGACGACACCGTCGCGCTGGTGCTCGGGGACAACCTGTTCCACGGGCCCGGCATGGGTACCGGCCTGGAGAGGTTCGCCACGATCAGCGGTGCCGCCGTGTTCGGCTACCGGGTCGCCAACCCCCAGTCGTACGGGGTCGTGGAATTCGACGCCGACAATCGGGTGCTCTCGCTCGAAGAGAAGCCCGAGCGTCCGCGCAGCCACTTCGCCGTGCCCGGGTTGTACTTCTACGACAACACCGTCGTCGCGCGGGCGGCCGAACTCGCACCGTCCGCCCGTGGCGAACTGGAGATCACCGACCTCAACCGCACGTACCTCGCCGAGGGGAGGCTACGGGTGGAACTCATGCAGCGTGGCACGGCGTGGCTGGACACGGGCACGTTCGACGACCTGATCGACGCGGCCAACTATGTGCGCACCATCCAGGATCGTCAGGGACTGCTCATCGGCTGTCCCGAGGAGGTGGCGTGGCGTCGTGGCTGGCTCAGCGACGAGGGGCTGCTCGACGCCGCCGGCCGCTACGGCCGCTCCGGCTACGGATCCAGGCTGCGCGCGCTGCTCGAGACGACCGGCGCCTGAGGTCGCGGGGGAGCGGCCTCGGTTCGACGCCGGCACGCATCTCACGTACACTCTCTCCTTGGTGACAGCGCCCCGGGGTTCCCTGGCGACGCCGTCTCCGTAGGGCAATAGCTCAATTGGCAGAGCAGCGGTCTCCAAAACCGCAGGTTGGGGGTTCAAGTCCCTCTTGCCCTGCGAGAAGGCCGGCCCGTGCGGGTGACCGACGGGCCGATCACTCACGATGGCGACGTCCTGGCCGACCGCTGGGCAGCAGAGCCGAAAGGCAGATACCGAAGGAACACCAGTGACCGAAGACCAGGGCAAGTCTCTTGACGATGCCGAGGCGACGTCCGGTCCTGAACAGTCGGCCATCGAACGGGCGCGGGCCGCGCGTCCGGTGAGGCGCACCGAAGCGGCCGGATCCGGTGTCGACGAGCCCCAGGACGACATCTACTCCGGTGACCCGGCCGAGGTCCCGACTGCGCGAGCCGCCCGGCCGCGTAAGCGGGCCACCAGCCCGTCGTCGGCCACCAAGGGACGCACGACCCGTGCGCGTCCGCGGTCCGAGGCATCACAACGGCGTACCGGTCCGGTCGAATTCTCCCGTCAATCGGCTGCGGAACTGCGCAAGGTCATCTGGCCCACCGGCGAGCAGCTCCGGCAGTACTTCATCGTCGTTCTCATCTTCGTCCTGTTCATCATCACGTTCGTGGGCCTGCTCGACCTGTTCTTCGGGTGGGGGCTGCTGAAGTTGCTGGGCAACTGACCCGGAAGGTAGACACACGCATATGACCGATCAGCCACACATGTCCGAGGAGCCCGACGTCGAGGTCGAAATCAACCTCGACGCGCTCGTCGACGACACGCCCCCCGTCGAGGAGGCCGAGCTCAACCTCGATTTCGGCGACGACGAGCCCGAGGACGATGGCATCCAGCTCAACCTCGGCGACGAGGAGGAGCAGGCCAAGCCCGCGGACGAGGAGCCCGAGGAGTCGCCCGAGTACGAACAGGCGATGGAAGAACTGCGCAGCGAACTGCGCAGCAAGCTCGGGGACTGGTACGTCGTGCACACCTACTCCGGCATGGAGAACAGGGTCAAGCAGAACATCGACTCGCGGGTGAAGACCCTCAACATGGAGGACTTCATCTTCGAGACGATCGTCCCCACCGAGGAGGCCGTCGAGATCCGCAACGGCACCAAGAAGACCGTCACCCGTACGGTGCTGCCCGGGTACGTGCTCGTGCGGATGGATCTCACCGACGAGTCCTGGTCGACCGTCCGGCATACGCCGTCAGTCACCGGTTTCGTCGGACACGCGAACCTGCCGGTCGCGCTGTCCCTCGGCGAGGTCGAGAACATGCTCGAGCCGTCGGTGCGCGCCCGGGTCAACCAGGCGACCGCCGGAACCCGCTCCCGCAAGACCCGCAAGATCGAGGTGCTCGACTTCGCCGTCGGCGACTCGGTCCAGGTGGTCGACGGCCCGTTCGCCGGTGTCCACGCGACCATCACCGAAATCAACGTGAACAGCCAGCGACTCAAGGCTCTCGTCGAGATCCTGGGCCGTGAGACCCCGGTCGACCTGACCTTCGGCCAGATCTCGAAGAACTAGTCCCCCGGACGCCCCGTTCACGCCGGACGCCCACGGCTCGCCAGGCCCACAGCGTCCATTCCTGAACGGATCGGGCATCCCGCCCGGTCCAGATGAGAAAGGACCCACAGCAATGCCTCCCAAGAAGAAGGTCGCAGCGCTCGTCAAGGTGGCCCTCAACGCAGGGTCCGCCACGCCCGCGCCCCCGGTCGGTACCGCGCTCGGTCCGCACGGTGTCAACATCATGGAGTTCGTGAAGGCGTACAACGCCGCGACCGAAGCCATGCGCGGCAACGTGATCCCGGTCGAGATCACGATCTACGAGGACCGCAGCTTCACGTTCATCACGAAGACCCCTCCGGCCGCCGAGCTGATCAAGAAGGCAGCCGGACTGTCGAAGGGCTCGCCGGTGCCGCACCGCGACAAGGTCGGGCGGATCACCAAGGACCAGGTCCGCGAGATCGCCGAGACCAAGCTGCCAGACCTCAACGCCAATGACATCGAGGCGGCGATGAAGATCGTCGAAGGCACCGCTCGGTCCATGGGCGTCACGATCGCCTGAACCACCCCCCGTCCACATCTCTGGGAGGGCCGGCGCGGCCCGTGACCAGAACCTGGTGAAAGGAACCAGACCATGAAGCGCAGCAAGGCATACCGTGCGGCCGAAGAGACGATCGACGCCGCGCAGATCCACTCACCCGAGCACGCCATCGCCCTCGTCAAGGGGGGCGCGGCCGCCAAGTTCGACGAGACCATCGACGTGGCGATCCGGCTCGGTGTCGACCCCCGGAAAGCGGACCAGATGGTCCGTGGCACGGTGAACCTGCCTCACGGAACTGGCAAGACGGCTCGGGTCCTCGTCTTCGCCACCGGTGAGCGCGCCGCCGAGGCCCTGGCGGCGGGGGCCGACGAAGTTGGTGCCGACGAACTGATCGAGAAGGTGGCCGGCGGCTACCTCGACTTCGACTCGGTCGTGGCCACCCCCGACATGATGGGTAAGGTCGGACGTCTCGGTCGCACCCTCGGCCCGCGTGGCCTCATGCCGAACCCCAAGACCGGCACCGTCACGATGGATGTCGCCAAGGCCGTGTCCGAGATCAAGGGCGGCAAGATCGAGTTCCGAGTCGACCGTCACGCGAACCTCCACTTCATCATCGGCAAGGCGTCGTTCTCGGCGGAGCAGCTCACCGACAACTACTTCGCGGCGTTCGACGAGATCATGCGCCTCAAGCCGAGCGCCTCGAAGGGTCGCTACGTCAAAAAGGTGACGATGAGCTCGACGATGGGTCCGGGCGTCCCCGTCGACGGCGCGGCCACGAAGGCCGCCGGAGCGCTGGACTGATCGCCGCTCGTCACGTCACGAGGGGGAGCCGACGCCTGTCGGCTCCCCCTCGGCGTTCTCCGGCCTGACCGATTTGGTGGCCCGCCCACGGGCCGGTAAGCTCGTTTACGCCGAAGACCGCCGGTCGTCTCGTTCGCAAGACGTCAAAGCGATGCACATCGCGCCCGCGTAGGTGTCGAAGTTCGACGAGGTTCGCCTCGTTCGCCCTGAGCGCCTGTGCGCCAGGGCGTTTTTGTTGTTCCAGCCTCGTGCCGGGCAGCCGGGGTCGACGACTCGACCAGTGCCATCCGGCACGTCGACCACATGGGAAGGAGACCCAATGGCGAGGCCAGACAAGGCAGCCACGGTCGCCGAGTTGACTGGCGAGTTCAGCAACTCTGCGGCGGTTGTGCTGACCGAGTATCGCGGACTCTCCGTGAAGAACATGCGCGAGCTGCGCAGGGCTCTTGGAGACGAGGCAACCTACGCCGTTGCGAAGAACACTCTGACCAAGATCGCGGCCAGGGACGCCGGCATCGAGGGGCTCGAGGAGCAGCTCACCGGCCCGACGGCCATCGCCTTCATCAGCGGTGACGTCGCCACCGTCGCGAAGGGTCTGCGTGATTTCGCAAAGGCCAACCCCCTCCTGGTCATCAAGGGCGGCGTCATGGACGGTCGCGTCCTCGATGCCGATGAGGTCAAGAAGCTTGCCGATCTCGAGTCGCGCGAGGTGCTCCTCGCCAAGCTCGCCGGCGCCATGTTGGGCACCCTGCAGCAGGCCGTGTTCCTGTTCGCCGCACCGCTCGCCCAGGCGGCACGTGCGCTGGGAGCCCTTCAGACCGCTGCGCAGGCAGACCCCTCCCTCATCGCGGGTGCCGGTACGGCCCCCGCGGCCGAGGCCACGACCACGGAGACCGTCGCCGAGGATTCCTCGGACGACACCGACGCCGAGGCAGCACCTGCTGTCGCGGACACCACCGAGGCTGAGCAGGCCCCGGTGACCACCGACGACGCGGCCGACGCCGCCTCGAATTGATTAGGAAGGATGCCCACCATGGCAAAGCTGAGCACTGAAGAGCTCCTTGACGCCTTCAAGGAAATGACCCTGATCGAGCTCTCCGAGTTCGTCAAGCTGTTCGAGGACACGTTCGGCGTGACCGCCGCCGCCCCGGTGGCCGTCGCGGCCGCCCCGGCTGCTGGTGGCGCTGCCGCCGACGAGTCCGCCGAGGAGGAGCAGACCGAGTTCGACGTCATCCTCGAGGCGGCCGGTGACAAGAAGATCCAGGTCATCAAGGAGGTCCGCGCCCTCACGAGCCTCGGCCTCAAGGAGGCCAAGGATCTCGTCGAGGCCGCTCCGAAGGTCGTCCTCGAGAAGGTCACCAAGGACGCTGCCGCCAAGGCCAAGGAGCAGCTCGAGTCGGCCGGCGCCACCGCCAGCCTCAAGTGAACTGAGCGCGCGTCCGGCCGGCCGGCGCGCGAGCATGCAGCCCGTGTCGGGGCCGACCCTCAGGGTCGGCCCCGACACGTTTTCGCTACCCAGGACACGCGATCCGATCATCGGGGCCACGCCGCCGGGCCGGCTGGCACGCCATGGCGCCGACGGTTCGCTCGCAGGAACGGGCTTGTCGCGCGGGTGAGGCTGTCGATTGGCAGGCGGCCTGAT
>JAJXWF010000158.1 GCA_021781735.1 Actinomycetes bacterium | reverse complement strand
GAGTCGGCGATCTCGTCGAGGTAGCGGTGATCGACCCGGCGGCGCAGGCGCGCCTCGTCGACGTCGACGATGAGGCAGACGCCGTCGTTGAGCGTCACCGCCAGGGGCTGCGCGCCGCCCATGCCGCCACAGCCCGCCGTCAGCGTGAGGGTCCCGGCGAGCGTGCCGCCGAAGCGCTTGTCGGCCACGGCGGCGAAGGTCTCGTAGGTGCCCTGGACGATGCCCTGCGTGCCGATGTAGATCCACGAACCGGCGGTCATCTGGCCGTACATCGTCAGGCCGAGGTGCTCGAGGCGACGGAACTCGGGCCAGGTCGCCCAGTCCGGAACGAGATTCGCGTTGGCGATGAGCACGCGCGGCGCCCACTCGTGCGTCTGCAGGACCCCGACCGGACGCCCCGACTGCACGAGCATCGTCTCGTCGGTCCGGAGCCGCTGCAGCGTGCGGATCATCGCGTCGAAGGATTTCCAGTCGCGGGCCGCGCGACCGGTGCCCCCGTAGACGACCAGGTCGTCGGGACGCTCGGCGACCTCCGGATCGAGGTTGTTCATCAGCATCCGCATCGGTGCCTCGGTCGCCCAGGACCGGGCGGTGAGCTGGGTTCCGCGCGGCGCGCGGACGGGGCGTGCACCCTCCATGACGGTTCTCCTGTTCCTCGTGCGACGTGCTCTCTCGTGGCTCTCGGGTTTGACGTGGGATCAGGCCAGCGGACCGGTGACCTGCTCCACGGCTCGCAGCAGATCGCCGGTGGCGACCGCGGTGACCGCCGCCTCGATCTCGGGGGAGAGGAAGCGGTCGGGACCCGGACGACCGGGCAGCGCGGCGATGGCGACGGCGCTCGCCGGGGCCGGCGCGAGCGGCGCCCGGAGCTGGATGCCGCGGGCGGCCGTGTAGAGCTCGATCGCGATGACCCGGGTGAGTCCGTCGATCGCCGTGCGCAGCTTCCGGGCCGCCGACCAGCCCATCGAGACGTGGTCCTCCTGCATCGCGCTGCTGGGGATCGAATCGACGCTGGCCGGCGCCGCGAGCCGCTTGAGCTCCGAGACGATCGCCGCCTGGGTGTACTGCGCGATCATCAGCCCGGAATCGACGCCCGGATCCTCGGCGAGGAACGGTGGCAGTCCGTGGTTGCGTGCCGGGTCGAGGAACCGGTCGGTGCGCCGCTCGCTGATGCCTGCCAGGTCGGCGACCACGATCGCGAGGAAGTCGAGCACGTAGGCCACCGGCGCACCGTGGAAGTTGCCGTTCGACTCGACCCGGCCGTCGAGGGTCACCACCGGGTTGTCGATCGCGGAGGCGAGCTCCCGCTCCGCGACCGCGACGGCGTGGGTCAGGGTGTCGCGCGCTCCGCCGGCGACCTGGGGGTGGCAGCGCAACGAGTACGCGTCCTGGACGCGGGTGCAGGCCTCCGGATCCCGGTGGCTGTCGCGGATGAGGCTGGCGCGCAGGACCTTGCGCAGGTTCGCGGCACTGGTGGCCTGACCGGGGTGGGGGCGCAGCGCCTGCAGGTCGGCCGCGAAGACATCGTCGGAGCCGAGCAGACCCTCGACCGACATGGCGGCGGCGATGTCGGCTGTCGGCAGCAGCCGGTGCAGGTCGTCGATCGCGAGGCAGAGCATTCCGAGCATGCCGTCGGTGCCGTTGATCAGGGCGAGACCCTCTTTCTCCCGCAGCACCACCGGGCTCAGCCCCGCCGCGCGCAGCGCGTCGGCGGCATTCCGTTCCTCTCCCCGGCGGTCGCGGACCGTGCCCTCGCCGGTGAGGGCGAGCGCACAGTGCGCGAGTGGCGCCAGGTCGCCCGAGCACCCGAGCGAGCCGTATTCGCGCACGACGGGCGTGATGCCGGCGTTGAGCATGCCGACGTAGGCCTGGAGCGTCTCCGGACGGATGCCCGTGCGGCCCGTCGCCAGCGTCGAGACGCGGAGCAGCATGAGGGCCCGGACGACCTCGCGCTCGACCTCGGGTCCACTGCCCGCGGCGTGCGAGCGGACCAGCGAGCGCTGCAACTGGGTGCGCAGGTCGACGGGGATGTGCCGGGTGGCGAGCGCTCCGAATCCGGTCGAGACGCCGTAGTGCGCGACCGCGTCGTCGGCAAGCCGCTCGATCGTCGTCCGCGACGCCGCGACGGCGGCGAGTGACTCGTCGCTGATGCGGACGTGGGCACCGCGCTTCGCGACGGCGACGACGTCGTGGATCGTGAGCGCGCCGATCCCCACCTCTACCACCGGGGCCGCGGGGTTCGGGGCGGACTCGGGACCGGCCGTGGGGGCGGTGCCGGGCGAAGGGTTCATGGTCCTCATTGCACCCGCGCCAACCTCCTCGCGATACCCCGCCAGGGCATATCGTGTCTCGGATCCGAGATGAGGTGGGTCCATGGCGAATGCTCCCGCGGCGCGGCACGCCGTGGCCGTCCTCCAACTGCTGGCCAGGCAGGCGGAGCCGCTGCCGGCGGCCGCGATCGCCCGAGAGCTCGGTCTACCGCGTTCATCGACCTACCACCTGCTGGCCGTGCTGCGGGACGCCGGTTTCGTCAGCCATCTCGCCGACGACCGGCGCTGGGGACTCGGGGTCGCGTCGTTCGAACTGGGTTCGGCCTATGCGAGGCAGGCGCCGCTGCAGCGGATCGCGCGCCCCCTGCTGATCCGGCTCGTCGACGCAACCACCCACAGCGCTCACCTCGGGGTGCTGCACGGCCGTGACGTCCTGTATGTCATCGAGGAACGGGCGCCGGGGCGGCCCTCGCTGGTGACCGACGTCGGGGTGCGCCTGCCGGCCCTGGTCACCGCCTCGGGCCTGGCGATGCTCGCGGCGCTCCCGCCTCGGCAGGTGCGGGCGCTGTACAGCTCCCGCGACGACTTCGAGCAGCGCCGCGGCTTCGGAGCGGCCTCGCTCGCCGTCCTCCGCTCGGAGCTTTCCGCGGTGCGTCGGCGCGGGTACGCGGTCGAATGCGACTCGGTGACGCCGGGGTTCGCCTCGGTCGCGTCGGCGGTGCTCGACCACAACGAGCATCCCGTGGCGGGCGTCGCCGTGACCTATCCGCACCCGCAGGTCCGCGAGCAGGAGGTCGAGGCGATCATCACCCGGGTGCGCGCGACGGCCGACGACCTCGGGCGCCGCCTCGGGCGACACTGACCGGCGCCACGGAGCAGCCCGACACAACTTCCCCACACCAACCGGTGACATACTGGGTCCCGACGTGTTCCGGGGTCGGTGAGAATCCGAACCGGCGGTGAGAGTCCGCGACCCGCTCGCAGCCAGCCAGCGGTTGACCTGGTGGAATTCCAGGACCGACGGTCAAAGTCCGGATGGGAGGGACACTCGGGTGCGCACCTGCGCGCCGTCGTCGGCCGTTCCGTTTCGGCCGCGCCATCACACCCCGGAGCCCTGAGGGAGCACCGGAGGACGAGATGGCCGAGAGCATCAGCGAGCGCGATGTCGTGCTGCTGCGCCGCGCCGTCGACCTCGCCCATGCATCGCCGCTCGTCGACCCGAATCCTCGGGTCGGCTGTCTCATCACCGATGTCCGCGGTGACGTGGTGGGAGAGGGATTCCACCAGGGCGCCGGCACCCCGCACGCCGAGATCGAGGCGCTGCGTGCCGCCGGGCATGCCGCACGCGGCGGCACCGCCTACGTGTCCCTCGAGCCCTGCAACCACACCGGCCGCACCGGACCCTGCTCGGTCGCGCTGATCGAGGGCGGCGTCGCCCGCGTGGTCTACGCGCTGGCCGACCCGAACCCGGCGGCGTCCGGCGGTGGTGACCGGCTGCGCGCCGCGGGCGTGGACGCCGTCGAGCTGCCGCTTCCCGAGGCGGTCGAGGTCACCCGCACGTGGGCCTTCGCCCAGCGTCACGACCGTGCATACCTCACGTGGAAGTTCGCCGCCACCCTCGACGGGCGCTCGGCCGCCGCCGACGGCACCAGCCAGTGGATCACCGGACCCGAGGCCCGCGCCGACGTGCACCGGCTGCGCGCCGGCTGCGGTGCGATCATCGTCGGCACGGGAACTGCCGTGGCCGACGATCCGCGCCTGAGCGTGCGGCGTCCCGACGGCACCCTGCTCGAGCGCCAGCCGCTGCGCGTCGTCGTGGGACGCCGGACGCTCCCGGCCGGCGCGCGCCTGTTCGACGGTTCCGCTCCGACGGTGCAACTCGACCTCGACCCCGCGGGAGTGCTCCGCGACCTGGCCGCTCGCGGCGTCCATCACGCGTGGCTGGAGGGCGGGCCGACGCTGGCCGCGTCGTTCCTACGGGCCGGGCTCGTCGACGAGATCGTCGCCTACATCGCACCCGCCCTGCTCGGCGCCGGGTCGCCGGCCGTGGCCGACTTCGGTGTGGCCACGATCACCGACATCAGCCGCTGGAATCCCACCGACCTCGCACGCGTTGGCGACGATGTGCGCCTCACCCTCACCAGACCCGAGGAGGCCTGATGTTCACCGGAATCGTCGAAGAGCTCGGCACGGTCATGTCGATCGAGCACACCGCGGACGCCGCGGTGCTGCGGATCGAGGGGCCGCTTGTCGTCAGCGACGCCCAACACGGCGGCTCGATCAGCGTCAACGGCGTGTGCCTCACGGTCGTCGACCACGACGAGCGCAGCTTCAGCGTCGACGTGATGGCCGAGACGCTGCGCCGCAGCTCGCTCGGCGACCTTCGCCCCGGCGCCCGGGTCAACCTCGAACGGGCGATGGCCGCGTCCGACCGGTTCGGCGGGCACGTTGTGCAGGGCCACGTCGACGGCACCGCCCGGATCCTTGCCCGCACTCCCGGTGAGCGGTGGGAGGTCGTGCGCGTGAGCCTGCCCGCCGACCTCGCCCGCTATGTGGTCGAGAAGGGTTCGATCACCGTCGACGGCGTGTCCCTGACCGTCTCGGCCCTCGGCCCCGACTGGTTCGAGGTGTCGCTGATCCCCACGACCCTCGACCTCACCACCCTCGGCCGCCTGCACCCCGGGGACGCCGTCAACCTCGAGGTCGACGTGCTCGCGAAATACGTCGAGCGGCTGCTCGCCGCCCGGGACACCCAGGAAGGGGCCGGAGCATGACCGGATCCACCACCACCGAATTCTCCACGATCGAGCAGGCGCTGGACGCGTTGCGGGCCGGGCGGCCGGTTCTCGCGCTCGACGACGCCCACCGCGAGAACGAGGGCGATGTCATCCTGGCTGCAGACACCCTGACCGACCCGTGGATGGCCTGGACGATCCGGCACAGTTCCGGCTACATCTGCGCACCCATGCTGCCCGAGCGGGCCGACCTGCTCGCCCTGCCGCTCATGGTGCCCCAGAGCCAGGACCCGCGGCGCACCGCCTACACGATCACCGTCGACGCCGCGTCCGGCGTGAGCACCGGCATCAGTGCCGCCGACCGGGCCCACACGATCCGCACGCTGGCGGCGTCCGATGCGACCTCGGAGTCACTCATCCGGCCGGGTCACGTGCTGCCGCTGCGCGCCCGCCCGGGCGGCGTCCTCGAGCGCCCCGGGCATACCGAGGCCGCGGTCGACCTCTGCCGGCTGGCGGGGTTGACACCCGTCGCGGCGATCGGCGAGATGGTCAACGACGACGGCACGATGATGCGGACGCCCGAGGTGCTGGCCCTCGGCGAAGAGTTCGACCTGCCGGTCATCACCATCGCCGACCTGGTCGCGTGGAGGCAGCGCCACGACCGGGTCAGCGAACGAGCCCGCACCCGGGTGCCGCTCGACGGTGGCGTCTACCAGACGATCGGCTACCTCGACATGCTGACCGGCGCCGAGCACATCGCGCTGATCAGCCCCCACGGCCTCGGCGTCGACGGTGAGGTGCCGCTGGTGCGGGTGCATTCCGAGTGCCTCACCGGCGACGTCTTCGGCTCGCTCCGCTGCGATTGCGGACCCCAGCTGCAGGAGGCGTTGCGGCGGATCTCCGAGCGGCCGGGCGCGGTGATCTACCTGCGCGGCCACGAGGGACGCGGGATCGGCCTGCTCGACAAGCTGCGCGCCTACGCCCTCCAGGACGCCGGCGCTGACACCGTCGACGCGCAGCTGCAGCTCGGGCTGCCGGTCGACGACCGCGAGTACGGGGCTGCGGCCGGCATCCTGCACGCCCTCGGCGTCCTGCGGGTACGACTGCTCAGCAACAATCCGGAGAAGCGGGCCGAACTGGTGTCGGGCGGCATCGACGTCGTCGAGGTCGAACCGATCGAGCTGCCCGCCAACCCCGACAACGTGCGGTACCTGCGCACCAAGCGCGACCGCATGGGTCACACCCTGACCCTCGACCAGACCATCCCGGACCGGGCCTCCCGGGACCGGGCCCCTCTCGATCCCACCCCTCTCGATCCCACCCCTCTCGATCACACCCCTCTCGATCCCACGCCCCTCGATCCCACGCCCCTCGATCCCACGCCCCTCGATCCCACGCCCCTCGATCACACCACCGGAGGACACTGATGGCCGGACACGGAGCTCCCATCCTCACCGTCGACGCGACCGGCATC
>JAJXWF010000157.1 GCA_021781735.1 Actinomycetes bacterium | reverse complement strand
CGGGGCGTGCTCCTCGATGCCGGTGGCCAGCGCGAAGATGTTGGGGTCGATGATGATGTCCTCGGCCGGGTAGCCGACCTGCTCGGTGAGCACCCGGTAGGCCGTGCGGCTGATCTCGATCCGCCGCTCGAGGGTGTCGGCCTGTCCGGACTCGTCGAAGGCCATCACGACGACGGCCGCACCGTACTTGCGGCACAGCGTCGCCTGCTCGATGAACGGCCCGAGGCCCTCCTTCATCGAGATCGAGTTGACGATCGGCTTGCCCTGGATGGTCTTGAGGCCGGCCTCGATCACCTGCCACTTCGACGAGTCGACCATGACCGGCACCCGGCAGATGTCGGGCTCGCTCGCGATGAGCTTGCAGAAGCGGTCCATCGCCTCGACGCCGTCGATCATCCCCTCGTCCATGTTGATGTCGATGACCTGGGCGCCCGACTCGACCTGCTGCCGGGCGACCGTGAGCGCGGTGGCGTAGTCGCCGGCCTTGATGAGGTTGCGGAACCGGGCCGAGCCGGTGATGTTCGTGCGCTCGCCGACGTTGACGAACAGGCTGTCGTCGGTGATCGTGAGCGGCTCCAGGCCCGAGAGGCGGCAGGCCCGCTCGACCTCGACCGGACGCCGCGGCGTGAGATCCCGCACCCGCTCGGCCATCCGGGCGATGTGCTCGGGAGTGGTGCCGCAGCAGCCGCCGACGAGGTTGACCAGGCCGGACGCCGCGAACTCGCCGAGCGCCTCGGCCATCGCCTCGGGCGTCTCCTCGTACTCGCCGAACGCGTTCGGCAGGCCCGCGTTCGGATAGCAGGAGATGTGGGTGTCGGCGATGCGGGACAGTTCGGCGACGTAGGGGCGGATGTCCTTCGCCCCGAGGGCGCAGTTGAGGCCGACCGCCAACGGGCGGGCGTGCCGCACCGAGTTCCAGAACGCCTCGGTGACCTGGCCCGACAGGGTGCGGCCGGACGCATCGGTGATCGTGCCGGAGATGATGACCGGCCACCGGCGTCCGCGCTGCTCGAACAGGGTGAGCAGGGCGAAGATCGCCGCCTTGGCGTTGAGGGTGTCGAAGATCGTCTCGATCATCAGCAGGTCGACGCCCCCGTCGACCAGCCCGTTCGCCTGGGTGAGGTAGGCATCGACCAACTGGTCGAAGGTGACGTTGCGGGCGCCGGGATCGTTGACGTCGGGCGAGATGGACGCCGTCCGGTTGGTCGGCCCCAGCGCGCCGGCCACGAACCGCGGCCGGTCGGGGGTGCGGGCGGTGGCGGCGTCCGCCTCGGCCCGGGCGAGCCGGGCGCTGGCGAGGTTGAACTCGTGCGCGAGGTCGCTCATGCCGTAGTCGGCCAGCGAGATCGCCTGGGCATTGAAGGTGTTGGTCTCGATGATGTCGGCCCCGGCCTCGAGGTAGGCGCGGTGGATCCCCGAGATGACGTCGGGCCGGGTGAGCGACAGTAGGTCGTTGTTGCCCTTGAGGTCGCTCGGCCAGTCGGCGAACCGCTCGCCCCGGTAGTCGGCCTCGACCAGCGCATGCTGCTGCACCATCGTGCCCATCGCGCCGTCGAGCATCATGACCCGCTCGCAGAGCAGGCCTCGTAGCTGTTCGGTGGCGTCTGGGCGGATCGCGGTCACGCTGATCGGTGTCCTTTCGGGGTGGTCGACACCCCATTCTCCCCGACGCGGGCCGGCGCCCCGACCTCGTTCGCCGCCGGCGGATGCCCCGGCGGTTCGCGGCACGCCCCGGGCTCTGGGAGAATCTGGCCATCATGACGATCCCGACCCCCCTGCCTGCAGCCGTGCTGTTCGACTTCGACGGCACCCTGGTGGAGACCGAACCCCACTGGATCGCCGCCGAGAGCGCGCTGGCCGACCGCCTCGGCGGGAGGTGGACCCACGACGACGGGCTGCGGATGGTCGGGCGCAACACCCGCGACATGGCCGTCGAACTCATCGCCACGATCACCGCGACCGCCGGGTCGTGCCCGGTCGACGCCGAGCAGATCCTCGGGCTGATCTTCGACGAGGTGGCCCGGCGCTGTGCCGCCACCGACGACCTGTTCACCCCAGGGGCGCTGGAGTTGCTGGCGGAGTTGAGCGGGCTCGGCGTCCCGCTCGCGCTGGTCACCTCGTCGCCCCGGCAGGTGCTCGATCCGGTGCTCGGACGGTTGCCCGCGGGCACGTTCGCGGTGACGGTGGCGGGCGACGAGGTTGAGGCCCCCAAACCCGACCCCGAGCCGTATCTCACCGCCGCCCGGGAACTCGGGGTCGACCCGGCCGACTGCCTGGTCGTCGAGGACAGCCCGTCGGGGGCGGCGTCCGGCAACGCGGCGGGCTCCGTGGTGGTGGCGGTGCACTCGATGGTCCCGGTGCCCGACGCGCCCCGGCGGCTGCGGCTGCGCTCGCTCGAGGGGGTGCGGGCCCACGACCTGGCCGAACTGCACCAGGCGGGGTTGCGCGGCCGCGCGGACGCCGGCCTGTCCGGGGTGCGCACCGGGCTGCTCCAGCCGGGCGAACGGGTGACGCTCACCGATCCCAAGGGACGCCGCCACTCGGTGCTGCTGCAACCGGGGAGGATCTTCCACACCACCAAGGGCGGCGTGGCCCACGAGGACATCCTCGGCGGGCCGGAGGGGGTGGTGGTCACCTCCGCCGGCGGCATGGAGTTCCTCGTGATGCGCCCGTTGATGAGCGAGTTCACCGTCACCATGCCCCGGGAGGCCGCGGTCATCTACCCCAAGGACGCCGCGCAGATCCTCATGTGGACCGACATCTTCCCTGGCGCACGGGTGCTGGAGGCCGGTGTCGGCTCCGGCGCGCTGAGCATCGCGCTGCTGCGGGCGATCGGCACCGACGGACGACTGCACAGCTACGAGCGGCGGGAGGAGTTCGCCGAGGTGGCCCGCCGCAATGTCGAGGCCTTCCTCGGTGGGGGGCACCCGGCGTGGGAGCTCACCGTCGGCGACCTCGTCGCGTCGATCACCGACGAGCCGGTCGACCGGGCGGTGCTCGACATGCTGGCCCCCTGGGAGTGCGTCGACGCGGTGGGGGAGCGGCTCGTGCCCGGAGGCGTCCTCACCTGTTACGTGGCCACCACCACCCAGATGGGCCGGGTGATGGACACGCTGCGCGCCCACGGCGGGTTCACCGAACCGCACGCCACCGAGACGACCGTCCGGGACTGGCACGCCGAGGGCCTGGCGATCCGCCCCGCCCACAGCACCACCGGTCACACCGGCTTCCTGGTCGTCAGCCGAAAGTTGGCCCCCGGGGTGCGGGCACCGCTGCGGAAGCGGCGCCCGGCACCTGGCGCGTACGGACCCGACTACACCGGTCCGCGTCCGGCGAACATCCCCGTCGAGTTCCAGAACAGGCCGGCCGAGTGAGCCCGGCGCAGTGAGTAGCGTGGGCCGCGTGAGCGAGCCCACGCAACCCGATCCCGACCAGGTGCGACTGCAGCAGTCCGAACGGCAGCTCGCCCGGTCCCGCGCCGACGCCCGCGCGCTGGCCGCCCAGAACGACCGGCTCAACCAGACCCTGCGGGAGGCCCGCACCCGCCTGCTGGCGCTCAAGGACGAGCTCGACGCGCTGAGTCGGCCACCCCTGTCGCGGGCGCTGGTCGTCGGGGAGGTGCTCCGCCAGCCCGACCGCCCGGCGATGGTCGACGTCGCGGCGTCCGGACGCCGCGTACGGGTGGCGGTCGCCGCAGATCTGTCGGCCGACGGGTTGCTGGTCGGTGACGAGGTGCTGCTGAACGACGCCCAGGTGCTCGTCGCGCGCGGTGCGGCGGTGCCGTCGGGCGACCTCGCGACCGTCACCGAGCTGCATCCCGACGACCACGCCGTGGTGGTGCGCACGGCCAGCGACGCCGAGGTGCGGCTGGTGCTGTCGGCCCGGCTGCGCGACGAGCCGCCCGACCTCGGCGACAGCCTGCTCGTCGACGTCGGCGCCGGGCTCGCGCTGCGTCCGGTCGAGCGGGCGCGGGTGGCCGACCTCGTGCTCGACGAGGTGCCCGACGTCGACTACGACGACATCGGTGGCCTGTCGCACCAGATCGAGCAGATCCGCGACGCCGTCGAACTGCCGTTCCGGCACCGCGACCTGTACCTGCGCTACGGGCTCAGCGCGCCCAAGGGGATCCTGCTGTACGGTCCGCCCGGATGCGGCAAGACGATGATCGCCAAGGCGGTGGCCACCTCGCTCGGCCCCGAGGGCAGCCACTTCCTCAGCATCAAGGGCCCCGAGCTGCTCAACAAGTACGTCGGCGAGACCGAACGCCAGATCCGGATGATCTTCGCCCGCGCCCGAGAGCTCGCCGCCGATGGGCGTCCGGTGATCGTCTTCTTCGACGAGATGGATTCGCTGTTCCGCACCCGCGGCACCGGCATCAGCTCCGACATCGAGAACACCATCGTCGCCCAGCTGCTCAGCGAGATCGACGGTGTCGAGGGCCTCGACAACGTGATCATCATCGGCGCCTCGAACCGCGAGGACATGATCGACCCCGCGATCCTGCGCCCCGGGCGGCTCGACCAGAAGATCAAGCTCGACCGGCCCGACGCCGACGGCGCGCGGCAGATCTTCGGCAAGTACCTCACCCTCGACACCCCGCTGCACCCGGACGCCGTGGCCGCGGCGGGCGGCGACCGGTCGGCGGCCGTGGCGATGCTCATCGACGGGGCCGTGAGCGGGGTGTTCGCGGCGTCCGACGAGAACCGGTTCCTCGAGGTCACCTACGCCGGCGGCGACCGCGACGTGCTCTACTTCGCCGATTTCGCGAGCGGTGCGATGATCCGCAACATCGTCGACCGGGCCAAGAAGCTGGCGATCAAGGCCGAGCTCGCCGGCACCGAGGGCGGGGTGTCGGTCGAGGGCATCCATCGCGCCTGCCGCGACGAGTTCACCGAGAACGAGGACCTGCCGAACACGACCAATCCCGACGACTGGGCCCGCATCTCGGGCCGCAAGGGCGAGCGGATCGCGTTCATCCGCACGCTCACCGGTCCCTCGGGTGCCAGCAGGGCCGTGCCGCTCGGCGACCTCGCGCTGGGCGACTGACCCTCGCTCGTCCCCCCGGCGCCGATATCGTCGAGGCATGGCAGAGGATCCGTGGCGCGTCGTGGTCGGGATCGAGACCGAATACGGCGTGAGCGTGGCCGGGCTGGCCCCCGATGAGGCCCCGGATCCGATCTCGCTGTCCGAGGCCGTCGTGCGGGCGGTCGCCGCCACCGCCTCCGGCCGGCGTGCCGACTGGAACTTCGCCGATGAGTCGCCGCTCGTCGACGCCCGCGGCACTGTGCTGGACCGGCGGATCGCCAACCCCGACCTGCTCACCGACGTCGTCGAGTACGACAACGTGCTGCTCGGCAACGGGGCGCGGGTCTACGTCGACCACGCCCACCCCGAGCACTCCGGTCCCGAGGTCACCTCGGCGCATGAGGCGGTGGTCTACGACCGGGCCGGTGACACGGTGATGCGCCGCGCCGCGGCCCGGGCCGGCGGGGCGTCCGGGCTCACCGTGCGGCTGCACAAGAACAACACCGACGGCAAGGGCCACTCCTACGGCTGCCACGAGAACTATCTGATGCCGCGTGCCGTGCCCTTCGACGACATCGTCCGCGGGTTCACCGGGCACCTGGTGTCGCGGCTGGTGGTCGCGGGAGCCGGCCGCGTCGGCCTCGGCCCCCGCGGCGCCCGGGCGGGATTCCAGCTCGGCCAGCGTCCCGACTTCTTCGAGGCCCGGGTCGGCCTCGAAACCACCGTGCACCGGCCGCTGATCAACACCCGGGACGAGCCGCACGCCGATCCGCGCCGGTTCCGCCGGCTGCACGTGATCACCGGCGACGCCAACCTCAGCGAGACCGCGACCTTCGTCAAGGTCGGCGCGGCGGCACTGGTGCTCGCCGCGGTCGACGACGGCGTCCCCCTGCCGGAACTCGCCGATCCGGTCGCAGCGTTCCGCGAGTTCTCCCACGACCCCACGCTCACCGCGGCCGTCCTCACCACGTCGGGGGAACGGCTCACCGCACTCGACCTGCAGCGGCGCTACCTCGAGGCGGCCTCCTCGGTGGCCTGGCAGGTGTTCGACGACCAGGACGCCGTGCTGCGCGAGTGGGCGTCCCTGCTCGACGACCTCGGGGCCGACCCGGCACGCTGCGCCGATCGGATCGACTGGGTGGCCAAGCTGCACCTGCTCGAGGCGATGCGCCGCCGTGACGGCCTGGACTGGTCGCATCCGAAACTCGCGGCCATCGACCTGCAGTATTCCGACCTCGATCCGTCGCGCGGGCTGTTCCTCGCCCTCGAGCGCGCCGGGCGGATCGTGCGGCGCACAACCGACGCGGAGGTCGAGGCCGCGGTCACCGAGCCTCCCCCGGGTACCCGGGCGTGGCTCCGAGGGCAGCTGCTCACCCGTTTTCCCGCCGCGGTGGTGGCCGCCAACTGGGACAGCGTCACGCTGGAACTGCCCCGCGGGCGGATCGTCACCATCCGGCTCACCGACCCGCTGCAGCACTTCTCCCCC
>JAJXWF010000013.1 GCA_021781735.1 Actinomycetes bacterium | reverse complement strand
CCACGTCGCCCACGAGCGGGGCACCGCCATGTCGGAGATCGTCCCGACCGGTCAGATCATGGTGTTCCTCGGACCCCACTTCGTGATGACCGTGCGTCGAGGCCGGAACACGCCGCTTCGGGACCTGCGGTCCCGCCTCGAGGGCGACCCGGCGCGGCTGGTCGAGGGGCCGCACATCATTCTGTACGCGGTACTCGACACCGTGGTCGACGACTACATGAATGTCGTCGCGGACTTCGGTGACGACGTCGACGAGATCGAAGGGGAGGTCTTCGGCCCGGAGGGCGACCACGACATCGCCCGCCTGCACCAGCTCAAGCGAGAACTCATCGAGTTCCGGCGCGCGGTCGTCCCCCTGGGACAGCCGCTGAGCCACCTCGCCGAGCGCAGCTTCGCCAACATTCCCGAGGTCGCCCGCGCCTACTTCCGGGAGGTCGCCGACCACCACCTCGAGGCACGGGAGGCGATCGCCTCCTACGACGCCTGCTCACGAACATCATGCAGGCCTCACTCGCCCGCGTGTCGCTCAAGGACAACCATGACATGCGCAGGATTTCCGCGGCGGTCGCGATCCTCGCCGTGCCCACGACCCTCGGCGCGATCTGGGGCATGAACTTCGTGCACATGCCCGAACTCCACGCCCGCTACGGATACGCCCTGGCCATCATGGTCGTCACGATGACGGTCACCGACGTGCTCTTCCGCCGCCAGAAGTGGCTCTAGGCCGCGCGCGGCTGGCCGAGAACCTGAATCACCGACCCGAGTCCCTGATGGCCCATCCCCTCGAAGATGCGGCGGTCGGTGAGCCGGATGTCGAGCTGCATCCCCGGCCAATCGTGGAGCACCCGGTCGCGGGTCAGCAGCAGCCGCTCATCGGACGGCCCTCCGGTGCCCAGCTGACGCTGGGCGGGGGTGAAGGCCTCGAACAGCAACAATCCTCGTGGCACCAATCTCGGGGTGACGAGGTCGGCGACCTGGCGGCGCTCTTCGGGTGGCAGGTGGACGAAGATCATCACGACCGCGTCCCACGGCCCCTGGGCGGCGGGGTCAAGGCGCAACCACTCGACGAGATCACCGACGTGGGCATCGATGCTCACCCGCCGCTCGGACGCCAGCAGCCTCGCCTTGGCCACGCCCACCGACGACAGGTCGATCGAAGTGACCCGGTGGCCCTGTTCGGCGAGCCACACCCCGTTGCGCCCCTCGCCGTCGCCGAGACACAACACCCGCGAGCACCGGCGCAGCATCAACGCGTTGTCGACAAGGAAATCGTTGGGCCGGTATCCATAGACGAACTTCGGATGCGCATAGCGTGCGTCCCAGCGCTCGGCCTCCCCCGCGACCGGCGCCGGTCGTTGCGGCTCGTTCACCGCCCGGTCGTGTAGGGCCTGGGGGTGTCGTCGCCACCCTGCTGGGGCTCCTGCGGCGGCGGGCCGGGCTGCTGGCCCGGGCCACCGGCGGGCGGATAGCCCGGCTGACCGGGCGGCTGCTGCCAGGGCGGCGGATACCCCTGCTGCCCCTGCCCGGCCGGCGGTGCGGCACCCGGGCCACCGGAGACCGGGCCTCCGAAAACGCCCCCACCGAAGGCGGCGGCCCGAGCCCCGGGCATGTTGGCGAGGATCTCCCGGGCGCTCTGCACCACGTTGTGCTCGCCGAGCACCTCGTAGCGGGTGGCGACGGTGGCGGTGACCGAGCTGAAGTCGCGTTGCCCACGAGTGGAGGCATGCGCCATCGAGGCCGACAGCAGGCCCATCGCGACGCCGATCACCAGGCCGCCGAGCAGGGCCACCCCCAGGGTGAGGTTCGGATAGAGCAGCATCATGAACAACCCGACGATCAGCCCGGTGCCCACGCCCGACAGCGATCCGCTCGCGACCACCTGCGGCCAGCCCCGGCGTCCGAGGACCCGCTCGACCAGCTTGAGGTCGGTGCCGACGATCGCGAGATTCTGCACAGGGAAGCGCTCGTCGGCGAGGTAATCGACCGCCTTCTGGGCCTCCTCGTAGGTGTCGAACACGGCCACCGACTGGGGGTACTTCAAGGGCAGGATCGCCGCGTTCGGCGCCACCTGCATGGGACGTGACGTCTGGCTCATGATGCTCCTTCTTCTCCTCCAACCGTACCGGCCCCGGGCCCGGGCGTGGGAGGGAGCCTCAGCAGATGCCGGCCGCGCGACCCTTGGCGAGCAGCGCCTGCGCCACCCGCAGCCCGGCGACGTCGACCATCTCGTCATCGACGACGATGGCCCCCACGGCCCCACCGGCCATGCTGGTCGCGTGGTCGTAGGCGGTGACGATCCGTTGCGAGCGCTCGACCTCGGCCCGGTCGGGTGTGAAGATCTCGTTGCCCGCGGCCACCTGATCGGGGTGCAGCACCCATTTGCCGTCGTAGCCGAGTGCGGCGGCCCGCCGGGCCGATTCGCGGAACCCCTCGAGGTCTCGGATCGCGACGAACGGCCCGTCGATCGCCTGGAGCCCGTGGGCGCGGGCGGCCACCAGGATCGTCATCAGCGCGTGGTGGAACGCGTCACCGAGGTAGCCGGGCGGCTGCGCTCCGACAGTGGTGGTGGCCATGCCCATCGACGCCATGAAGTCGCCCGGGCCGAACACGAGCGTCTGCAGACGCGCACTCGATCGCGCGATGTCGGCAGCGTGCAGGATCCCGGCCGCGTCCTCGATCTGCACCTCGATCCCGATCCGCCCGGTCGGGAGGCCCGCCGCCTGCTCGGCCTGGGTGAGGACGAGGTCGAGGGCCCGCACCTGGTCGGCGTCCTGGGCTTTCGGGAGCACCAGCGCATCGATGCGGCCGCCGGCGCCGGCGACGACCTGCCAGGCATCCTGGGTCGTCCACGGCGACGACCAGTCGTTGACCCGAACGGTGACGGTGGGTGCGCGCCAGGTTCCCGACGTGAGTGCGGCGACGATGCGCTCACGGGCGTCGGCCTTCGCCGGCGGGGCGACGGCGTCCTCGAGGTCGAGGAACACCGCGTCGACATCCAGGCCCCGCGACTTCGCGATGAAACGGTCACTCGACCCGGGGACGGCAAGGACGGTACGGCGCGCGGCGGTCACCGGTCCAGACTAGTGCGGCACAGGCGTCCGGGCCGGTGGGGTGGAACTGCCACCGGCGGCGAGACGCTAGCGTAGGCGCGTGCTGAAGTCGACAGCAGTGTTCATCTCGCGGCTGCGCGGACTCCCGGTGCTCGACGTCAGTGGAGACTCCGTGGGGTGGGTCCGCGACGTCGTGATCTCGTTGCGCTCCCTCGACCGCGCCCCGCGCGTCAAGGGCCTGGTGGTCGACATCTTCGGGCGGCGGCGCATCTTCGTGCCGATGATCCGGGTGCACGCGATCGATCCGAACCAGGTGACGATCTCGGCACAGGTCGACACCCGCCAGTTCCGCCGGTGGGAGAGCGAGATTCTGGTGATCGCCGACCTGTTCGATCGCAAGGTGCAGCGGCCCACCGGCTCCGGGGTCATCTACGACATCGCGATGGCACCCTCGCGCGCCCGGGAATGGCTGATCACCGACGCGGCCCTCCGCGAGGGCGGCTCGATGGGCCGCTTCCGGATCCGTTCCGGCGGGCAGACCGTCGTCGTGCCCTGGAACGACGTGCCCGCTCTCGTACTCAGCGCCGAACGGACCACCGACACGGTGGTGGCCCGGATGGCCGACATGAAGCCGGCCGACGTCGCCCGCGAGTTGCACGACATGGATCCCGCCCGCCTCGCTGATGTGGTGCACGCCCTCGACGACACCCAGTTGGCCGAAGCCCTCGAGGAGCTGCCCTCCGACGAACAGATCCAGGTGATCACCACCCTCGACAACGAACGCGCGGCCGACGTGCTCGAGGAGATGGATCCCGACGACGCCGCCGACCTCATCGGGGAACTGCCGAGCGACGTCGCCGAGGACCTGCTCCAGCGGATGGAACCGGACGAGGCCCGGGATGTGCGCAACCTGCTCCTCTACGAGGACTACACCGCGGGTGGAATGATGACCCCCGAACCGGTCATCCTCGCACCCGACGCGACCGTGGCCGAGGCCCTCGCCCGGGTCCGCGACGAGGAGCTCACCCCAGCCCTGGCGTCGATGGTGTTCGTGTGCCGGGCCCCCCTCGACACGCCGTCGGGACGCTTCCTCGGCGGGGTACATACCCAGCGGCTGCTCCGGGAACCGCCGTCGTTCATGGTGTCGCGACTCATCGACTCCGACCTGCAGGCGATGTCGCCCGAAAGCGGAATCGCCGAGGTCAGCCGCTACTTCGCCACCTACAACCTGGTCGTGGCTCCGGTGGTGAACTCCGACCAGCAACTGGTCGGGGCCGTCACCGTCGACGACCTGCTCGACCACATGCTGCCCGAGGACTGGCGCGGCACCCAGATGGACGGCGTCGAGCCCCGGGAGGTGGCGCGTGGCTGAGCGTCAGCAGTCGAGTGATCGGTTGAGCACCCCTGGGGGCAGGTGGCAGAACGTCAAGCTGCCGCGAGTGACCCTGACCTCGGACTCGTTCGGCCAGCTCGCGGAATGGGTGGCCCGGGTCATGGGTACCGCGAAGTTCCTGCTGTACATGACGGTGTTCGTGATCGTGTGGATCACGCTCAACGTGGTCGGCCTGTACGGCGCGCGCTGGGACCCGTACCCGTTCATCCTGCTCAACCTCGCCTTCTCGACCCAGGCCTCGTACGCCGCGCCGCTGATCCTGCTCGCCCAGAACCGTCAGGACGCCCGGGACCGGATGACCCTCGACGAGGACCGCCGGGTGGCCTTCCAGTCCCGGGCGGACATGGAGTTCCTCGCCCGGGAGATCGCCTCGCTGCGGATGAACGTCGGCGAACTCGCGACCCGCGACTACATCCGGGCGACGGTTCGCAACGAACTGAAGGATCTGCTCGCCGAACTGGCCCGGCTCGACGCCGCCGAGCACGAGCAGTCCGGGCACGACGCCCGGACGATCGCGGAGGGCTGACTTGCGCGGGCCCGCGGCCCCGAGTAGACACGGTGACGTGAACGAACATCCCCTGGAACCGCAGGTGCGCAAGGCACTTGCCCACGTGATCGACCCCGAGATCCGCCGCCCGATCACCGAACTCGGCATGGTCGACTCGATCTCGATCACCCGTGCAGGGGTGGCGAGCGTCACCATTCTGCTCACCGTGTCGAGCTGCCCCCTGCAATCCACCCTGCAGCGCGACGTCGAGAACGCCGTCGCCGCGCTCGACGGCATCACCGCGGTCATCGTCCATCTCGGTGTCATGGATGACGAGCAACGCTCCGCACTGCGGCAGATGCTGCGGGGAGGCCGGGCCGAACGCGAGATTCCGTTCGCCCGCCACGACAACCTCACCCGGGTCATCGCCGTAGCTTCCGGCAAGGGCGGCGTCGGCAAGTCGTCGGTCACCGTCAACCTCGCGATGGCACTGCACTCCCTCGGCAAGACCGTCGGCGTGCTGGACGCCGACATCTACGGCCACTCGATCCCCGACATGCTCGGCATCGGTGACACCCGTCCCACCGCGGTCGACGACATGATCATGCCCGTGCCGGCGATGGGCCTCAAGGTCATCAGCGTCGGGATGCTCAAGCCGAGCCGCGACCAGGTCGTGGCCTGGCGCGGGCCGATCCTCGACCGGGCCCTCACCCAACTGCTCTCCGACGTCTACTGGGGCGACCTCGACTACCTGATCCTCGACCTGCCCCCGGGCACCGGCGATGTCGCGATCTCGCTGGGCCAGAAACTGCCCAACTCGCAGATCCTCGTGGTCACCACCCCCCAGGTGGCCGCGGCCGAGGTGGCCGAGCGGGCCGGCACGATGGCCGCGATCATGCAGCAGAAGGTGATCGGCGTCGTCGAGAACATGTCGTGGCTCGAAACCGAGTGCCCGCACTGCAAGGAGTCGCACCGCGTCCCGCTCTTCGGCACCGGAGGCGGCCAGGCGGTCGCCGACACGCTCACCGAGCGGCTCGGCTACGAGATCCCGCTGCTCGCCCAGGTGCCGATCCAGCAGGATCTGCGCGAGTCGGGCGACACCGGAACCCCGCTGGTCACGTCCGACCCCGGGACGCCGGCGTCCGTGGCACTGCTGCAGCTCGCCCGCACCATCGCCGGGCAGAAGCGCAACCTGGAGGGCCTGCACCTCAGCGTCGCCACCGGCTGAAAGCCCGGGGTGTTCCCCGGCGCCCTCGGAACGCGCCCGCTCCGCTCAGGTGGCCTCGACGTCGAAGGCGATCCGGTGCCGCGGGATGTCGGACGAACCCCCGGTGAACTCGCCGGTGACCGCGTTCACGAGGTCACCGGCGTTCCTGGCCTCGATCGTGAGGTCGTCGCGGATGTCGGCGATGTCGGAACGCATCGAGTCGAGCTCGTCCTGGATGTCGTTGAGCAGGTGCTTCTGCACGAACGTCTTCGGATGCAGGTCGCTCAGCTCGAGATCGGCGTACTCAGGTCCGAGTTCGTTGCGCAACTGGGAGGTCGCGTCGTTGGCGATGTTGCGCAGGAAGAACAGTAGCCGCGCGGCCTTGCGCGACAGTTCGGGGATCTTCTCGGGGGGCGTGAGCATGATGGCCAGCACAACGAGCCAGCCCAACTCCCAGCCACCGATCCCGAACACGGTAGAACCCTAGCCCACGACTCAACCGGCGACACCATCAGTGCCCGGCCAGCCGTTTCAGCCCGCGAGACACTCGTTGCACGAGCGACTCGTCCGGCACGGGCGCGTGGGGCAGTTGGCGTTCAGCGGTGGTCGCGAGCAGCAGCGAACTCGCGCTCACTGCGTAGACGATGTCGCCGTTCTGCCAGGCGAGCGAGGCCACCGTCGGGTCCAGCCCGGCCCGGCCCGAGTCGTCGAGCACGCCCCACTGTTCGACGACCGCCACGACCGAACCGTCCGAGGCGTAGAGCAGCAGGACCGCGTCGGCGCTCACCGTGAGATCGACCAGCGGCAGCCCGGCGAGTACCGCGGGACAGCGGAAATGGCTGGGACAGTCCAATGGATCGGCCGTGGCCGACACCGGCACCGCTGTGGCCCGCTGCACGGCCATCCCCTGCGCCGACGTGACACGGGGAAGGTTCGGCGCCAGCGTCCACCCGACCACGATGAGCAGCACGACGACGCTGGTCACGGTCCCGATCGTCGCTGCGGTCATGCGTCGTCTCCGGCGGCGGCGGCTGGGCAGCCCATCAACCGTGGATGCCGACATCCACACGGTCCGGGGCACGTCGCCACCGATCGACACGAGCCGATCGGTCAGGGCAGGTGGTGGACTGACCAGGGCGTCGGTCCGCATGTGCTCGCGCAGCCGTCGCTCGAGCGCCACCTCTGCACGGCACCGGGGACACACCGACAGGTGTTCCGCCATCGCCGCGCCGAGTTCCGGCGCGATCGTCGCGTCGACGTAGTCGCTGACATGAGCGCGCCAGACGTCGCAGCCGCCCCGATCGGGCGGCCGCGGGCGGTCACGGCGTCGCCACACCCCGGGCCTCAGCTTGCGTCGTAGTCTGCGGGCACTCCCAGATAACGTTCGTGGTCGGCCCGGGGTTCCCGGTGGGCGAGCGCGGCGCGCATGGCCGCCCGCCCGCGATGGATCCGGCTGCGCACCGTGCCGGCCTTGACGTCGAGGACCCGGGCCACCTCGTCATAGCTGAGGCCCTCGACATCGCACAGGACGATGGCCGCGCGCTGCTCGGGCGACAGGGCCGCCAAGGCGCCGGCCACGTCAGGGGCGAGCCCGGTGTCGTCGACGAGCGTGTCGGGCCTTCCGACCGAACCCGGCTGACGGGTCCCGGTGTCGGCGACGGGATCGATCCGAACGCGGGCGCGGCGGCGGGCCTGGTCGAGGAACTGGTTCGTGGTGATGCGGTGCAGCCAACCCTCGAGGGTGCCGGGGGTGAAGGTGTGCAGGCTGCGGAACACCTTGACGAAGACGTCCTGGGTGAGATCCTCGGCGTCATGCTGATTGCCGGTGAGACGGTAGGCGAGGCGGTAGACCATGGCCGAATGCTGCCGGACGAGCTCTTCCCAGGTGGGCGGCGTCCAGTCGGAGGGGCCCGGGTGGACGACGGCGGGTCGGGCACTCTTCAGGTCTGATCGTGTGATCATCATGCTCCTCGGGCCGAACGTTTCGACCGTCACCGCAGCAGTCTCTCGAGCCAACCTGTGCGGGTGCTGTGAAAGCGTGCAGAGCCCCCGAACATCGGGGGCGTCTCAGGGTGGCCTCTCTCCCCGGTGCCGAGCCCCGGGGCCCCGCATCACAGGTCGGCGGCGTCGAGGATCGCGGCGAACCGGGCGGCCTCCTCGTCGGACGCCGGGAGCAGCGGCCCTCGGAGGCCTCCGACGGGGAACCCGACGTGGGCGAGCCCGGCCTTGACCAGCATCACGCCCTGGGTCGCGAACACGCCGGTCATCACCGGCAGGAGGGCCTGGTGCAGCGCAAGCGCCTCGTCGAGGCGCCCCGCATCGAAGGCGTCGATCATCTCGCGCATGCGCCGGCCGGTGAAATGGGTGGCCGTACCGACGACACCCACCCCGCCAACCGAGAGCAGTGGCAGCGTGATCGCGTCGTCACCCGCGTAATAGGAGAGGTTGGTTTCGGCGATCACCCGCGACGAGGCGACGACCTGGCCCTTCGCGTCCTTGACGGCGACGATGAACGGGTGATCGGCGATCGCGAGGAACGTGGCGCTGTCGACCGGGACTCCGGACCGGTGCGGGATGTCGTAGATCATGATCGGCGCCTCGGCCGCATCGGCGACGGCCCGGAAGTGGGCGACGAGGGCGTCCTGCGGGGGGCGCGAGTAATAGGGCGTCACGACGAGCAGCCCATCGGCCCCGGCCGCGGTCGCCTGGTGGGCGAGCTCGATCGTGTGCGCCGTGCTGAAGGTGCCGACGCCGGCGATCACCTGCGCACGGTCTCCGACCTCATCGACGACCACCTCGATGAGCAGGCGCTTCTCGTCGTCGCTGGTCGTCGGTGATTCGCCCGTGGTGCCGTTGATGACCAGGGAGTCGTTGCGCTGCTCGTCGACGAGCCTGCACGCGAGTTTCCGGGCCGTGTCGAGGTCGATCGAGCCGTCGGCATGGAACGGGGTGACCATCGCCGTGATGAGTCTCCCGAACACCGGTTCCACGCTGACCGCGGTAGCGGTGACGGTCTCGAGGGGGGCCGTCTCGGCCGGCATGTCGGGATCCATGGGGCCATCGTAGGCGAGTCGCGGGCGTGGCGACGTGGGACACCGCCGCTGGTAGTCTGACGCCGTGACGGAGCGTCAGAGCGAGCAGGGTCGGCAGCGGCATGACGGCGTGAGCCCTGAATCGTGGGAATTCGCCGAGGATTTCGTGCCGGTCGGCGACGGTGTCGCCCGGGCCCGCCAGGCCACGGCCGGCATGGGGCTCGAAGCCCCGAGCGCCGGAACCGTCAGCATGCTTCGGCTGGTCGCGCACGTCCTGCGGGCCCACGCCGTCGTCGAGGTCGGCAGTGGCGCCGGTGCCACCGGTCTGGCCCTGTTCGAGGGCATGGACCCCACGGGCGTGCTGACCAGCATCGACCCCGAGCCGGACCGCCAGTCGGCCGCCCGCCAAACGTTCGTCGCCGCAGGGCTGAAACCGCAGCGCTTCCGGCTGATCTCGGGCGCCCCGCTCGAGGTGCTGCCGAAGCTGCGCGACGGTGCCTACGACCTCGTCCTGATCAACGGCGACAAGCTCGAATACGTCGAGTACATCGCGCAGGCACTCCGCCTCCTGCGCCCCGGGGGCGTGGTCGTCATGAACGACGCCCTGTGGCACAACCTCGTGGCCGACCCGGACAACGACGACGACGAGACCCTCATCATCCGGGAGGCCCTGCAGTCGGTGCAGGACACCGAGGAGTTCACCCCGGCGCTGATCCCGGTGGGCAACGGTCTGCTGGTCGCCGTCAAGGCCTGAGCGCACCCCGCGCTCTCACCGAGAAGCGACCCACCGCGCACCCGACCCGCGGTGACAGGTCAGTCGCGGGGTGAGACCACGGTGTTCTTGGCGACGACGGTGATGCCGCCCTCGGACACGTAGAACCCGCGCGCCCGGTCGTGCTCGTGATCGACGCCGATCTGCACGCCATCGGGAACGACGACGAACTTGTCGAGGATCGCCCGACGCACCACCGCGTTGCGACCCACCCGAACCCCGCTCATGAGGATCGACGAGTCGACCGTGGACCACTTCTCGATCCGCACGCTGGGGCCGAACACGCTGTGGTCGACGTCACCGCCGGAGATGATGCAGCCGGCGTTGACGATCGAGTCCTCGGCGTTGCCGCGCATGGTGAACTTGGCGCCCGGCAGTTGCGGCAGGCTCGTCCAGATCGGCCAGTCGGTGTTGTAGAGGTTGAACTCCGGTTCGACGGCGACGAGATCCATGTGGGCCTCGTGGTAAGCGTCAATCGTGCCCACGTCACGCCAGTAGTTGGCGTCCTTGTCGGTAGCCCCTGGAACCACGTTGTCGCGGAAGTCGTAGACCTGGGCGTCTCCTGCCTCGACGAAGCTCGGCACGATGTCACCGCCCATGTCGTGGCGGGCGGTGGGGTTGTGGGCGTCCTCCTCGAGCGCTGCCACGAACGCGTCGCGGGTGAACACGTAGTTGCCCATCGACGCGTACGACTCGTCGGGTGAATCGGGAAGCCCGGGCGGGTCGGCCGGCTTCTCGAGGAAGCTGATGATCCGGTGGTCGACATCCGCGTCGATGATGCCGAACGCGGACGCCTGCGAGCGCGGCACCCGGATGCCGGCGATCGTGGCGCCGAGACCGGAGTCGATGTGCGCCTGGAGCATCTGGCCGACGTCCATGCGGTAGATGTTGTCGGCGCCGAAGACGACGACGTAGTCGGGGTCTTCGTCGTTGATGAGGTTCATCGACTGGTAGATCGCGTCGGCGCTGCCCTGGTACCACCGCGGACCCAGGCGTTGCTGGGCCGGCACCGGTGTGACGTAGTTGCCGAGCAGGGTCGACATCCGCCAAGTCACCGAAATGTGTTTGTCGAGGGAATGCGACTTGTACTGGGTGAGCACCGCGATCTGGCGGAGGTCGGAATTGACGAGGTTCGACAGGACGTAGTCGATGAGTCGGTAGCTCCCGCCGAAGGGAACGGCCGGCTTCGCCCGATCTGCGGTCAGCGGCATCAGCCGCTTACCTTCCCCGCCTGCCAGGACAATCGAGAGCACCTTGGGTCTGGACGCCATGGCCTCAACTTAGTGCCGCAACGGGCAGCACACAACGAATCTCGCGACTTCCGCGAGCCGCTCGATCCCCCTCCCGCATGCGGGTTTTCTGTGGAACGATGCGGCTATGCGCGTGTCGATCTTCACCCGTGAGTATCCCCCATCGATCTACGGCGGGGCGGGGGTGCACGTGGCCCAGCTCGTGCCCCAGCTGCGCAAGTTCATCGACGTCGACGTGCAGTGCATGGGTGAGCCCCGCGAGGGCGCCACCGCCCACGCCGAGGATTTCCCGCCCCACGCCAACGCGGCCCTGCGCACCTTCGGGGCCGATCTGTCGATGGTCGCGGCCATGCCCGAGGTCGACCTCGTGCATTCACACACGTGGTACGCCAACCTCGGGGGGCACCTCGCCGGACTGTTCCACGACATCCCCCACGTCACCAGCGCCCACTCCCTCGAGCCGCAGCGGCCGTGGAAGCGCGAGCAGCTCGGTGGCGGATACGCCCTGTCGTCGTGGGCCGAACGCACCGCCTACGACGGCGCGGACGCGGTGATCGCCGTCAGCAAGGGCCAGCGGGGAGACGTGCTGAGCTGCTATCCCGAACTCGACCCCGACAAGGTGCACGTCGTTCTCAACGGGATCGACCCCGACGAGTTCCGGCCCGACCCGGGCACCGACGTGCTGCACCAGATCGGCATGGATCCCGACAGGCCGTCGGTCGTGTTCGTCGGACGGATCACCCGTCAGAAGGGACTCGTCCACCTCGTGCGCGCGGCCCAGTACCTCGACGCCGACACCCAGCTGATCCTGCTGGCGGGCGCGCCCGACACCCCCGAGATCGCCGCCGAGTTCAACGAGGCGTTCGCCGCGGTCGAGAAGCAGCGAGGCGGTGGTGTCGTGTGGGTGCGGGAGATGTTGCCCCGCGCCAGCGTGCGCCAGGTGATGTCGCACGCCACCGTGTTCGCCTGCCCGTCGATCTACGAGCCGCTCGGGATCGTCAACCTCGAGGCGATGGCCACCGAGACCGCCGTCGTGGCCAGCGCGGTCGGTGGCATCCCCGAGGTCGTCGTCGACAACGAGACCGGCTACCTGGTGCCCTACGACGCCGCGCGGGCGTCCGACTCGGAGTTCGTCTCCGCCTTCGAGCAGCGCTTCGCCGAGAGGATCAACGACCTGACCCGCGATCCCGCCCGGGCTGCGGCGTTCGGAAAGGCCGGCCGTCGGCGCTGCGTCGACGAGTTCAGTTGGGAGAAGATCGCCCGTCAGACGATCGGGGTCTACCAGACGGCGATCGAGCGGCACCAGTCGGCCTGATGTGACGAGCCGACCCAGACGTGCCGAAGGGCCGACTCCCCGTTCGGGGCCGGCCCTTCTCGCTACTGAGGAAGCTCGTCGTCAGCCGACGATGTCCTTGAGGCAGTTGAGTAACTCGGTGGCCTCCGCCGCGTTCAACTCGACCACGAGCCGGCCACCGCCGTCGACGGGGACGCGCATGATGATCCCGCGACCCTCCTTGGTGACTTCCATGGGTCCATCGCCGGTGCGGGGTTTCATAGCAGCCATTGCGGATTCCTCTTCCCTCCGACGACCTTCGCCAGACCTTGTGTTCCATTATTCCAAAATCGGAGAGTCAGTCCCAAGCTGTGACACCGCGCGCCCGCCGGCGTCGGACCTCGGGGCGCCGTCGGGGGCTCCCACGGAGTCGATCCGATCGGCGAGGCGCCCCAGCAGTTCGTCGACCTGAGACATGGAATAGCCCCGCGGAACGATCGCAAACCGGACGTCGCGCACGTCCTCGCCGCTGAGCACTCCATCGGGGACGCGCCCGGGGGGGCGGTCGTCGACGAGCGGGGGCATCGCACCCCATCGACCGCTGGCAACGACCGCCGCGGCGGCCATGACCACGATGATGAAACCGGCCAGGATCCATTCCACCGGGCCAGTCTAGTGAGAAGGAGGCATCCCGCCCTGCGCGCGCCGGACGCCGGTGACATGCTCAAGGGTTTCGCGGACGTCATCGGTGATGAGCACCATGTCGAGATCGGCCGGGGAGATGTACGCATCGTTGAGGGTCGACGTGGCCATCCAGTCGAAGAGTCCCTGCCAGTACTCGCGCCCGAACAGCACGATCGGGAAGCTCGTCACCTTGCCCGTCTGGGCGAGGGTGAGCGCCTCGAACAGCTCGTCGAACGTGCCGTAACCGCCCGGCATGACGACGAATCCCTGCGCGTACTTGAGGAACATCACCTTGCGGGCGAAGAAGTACCGGAAGTTGATGCCCAGGTTGACGTGCGGGTTCATCATCGTCTCGAACGGCAGCTCGATGCCGAGACCGATCGAGGTCCCCCCGGCGCGATTGGCGCCACGGTTGGCGGCCTCCATGATGCCGGGACCGCCGCCGGTGATCACCGCGAAGCCCCGCTCGGCGAGTCCGCGCCCGATCGCCTGCGCGGCGACATACATCGGGTGTCCCTTCGGGGTTCGGGCCGACCCGAACACGCTGATGGCCGGGCCGATCTCTGCCAGGGTGCCGAAGCCCTCGACGAACTCCGACTGGATGCGCATCACTCGCCAGGGGTCGGCGTGCAGCCATCCGGTGTCGCCCTTGGACGCCAGCAGCCGCTGGTCGGTGGTGGTCGGCTGCACCTGCCGTTCGGCCCGGAAGGTCGGCCCCTGGATGACCCGGTGCTTCGAACGGTGCTTGCGCCTGCCCCCGCGCGTGGGGACGTTGTCGACGGGGGCGCCCCTCTGGCCGTCGGCTGCCGGCTGGTCGACACTCACTCTCGCTCCTCGGGGGTCGGTTCGGCTGACGGTCGGCCGGTCACCCGCGTCCACTCAACCACCTGATCAGGGCGTCGCGGCAGGTGTACAGGTCGCTGATCGGACAGAACTCGTCGTCGGCGTGCGCCTTGCCCGGATCCGCGGGCCCGAAGTTCACGGCCGGGATGCCGAGCGCGGAGAAGCGAGCCACATCCGTCCAGCCGTACTTGGGCCGGGGACGCCCGCCCACGGCCGCCAGGAACCGCTGCGCGGCAGGCCGGTCAAGCCCGGGACGCGCCCCGGGCGACATGTCGGTGACCCGCAGGTCGGCGTCCGGAAACAGCGAGCGGACGTAGGCCTCGGCCTGTTCGGGCGACTTGTCGGGAGCGAACCGGTAGTTGATCTCGACGCTGGCCCGATCGGGGATGACGTTGCCCGCCACTCCCCCGCCGATCCGCACCGCGTTGAGTCCCTCGCGGTACAGCAGCCCGTCGACCTCGATCTCGGTGTCGCGCCACTGCGCCAGCGTCGCGAGCACGGGCGCCAGGTCGTGCACGGCATTGTGGCCGAGCCAGGCGCGGCCCGAATGGGCGGCGACGCCGTGGGTCTCGACGACGCAGCGCATGGTTCCCTGGCACCCGCCCTCGACCTGGGTCCCCGTGGGCTCCATCAGCACGGCGAACTCTCCGGCGAGCAGGTCGGGACGTTCGCGCGCCACCCGGCCGAGACCGTTGGCCGCGGCCTCGACCTCCTCGTGGTCGTAGAAGATCCAGGTGACGTCGCGCGACGGTGCGGTCAGTGCCGCCGCCACGCTGAGCATGACCGCGACGCCGCCCTTCATGTCGCACGCGCCCCGGCCGTACACGCGCCCGCCGGCGTGGTCGACCCGGCTCGGCAGGTTGTCCTTGACCGGCACGGTGTCGAGGTGCCCGGCGATGACCACCCGTTCGTCGCGGCCGAGGTCGGTGCGGGCGATCACGGTGTCACCGACCCGCTCGACGACCAGGTGGTCGCATCCGCGCAGGGACCCTTCGACCGCGTCTGCGAGCGGACCCTCGTGCCCGCTCACCGATTCGGTGTCGACCACGACACACAGCAGAGTCACCAGGTCGGCAGCGAGGTCGAGGCTCATGGGCGCCAGCCTAACCTCGGGGCCGCCTCAGCGCCGGGTCGACTCGTCGCGGATCTGCCGGGACAGGTCGGCCACCTGCCGCTGCAGTGACGTGATCTGCTTGCTGAGCGCCTCGATCTGCGACTCACCGCGGGCCGACACCCGCTCGACCAGCCAGGAGGCGACGGTCGCGGTGGTGAGACCGAGGACCGCGACGCCGCCGATCATCAGGGCCACGGCCACGATGCGGCCGGTGGCCGTGATCGGATAGCGGTCTCCGTAGCCCACGGTGGTCATCGTCGCCATCGCCCACCAGAGGGCGTCGCCGAGGGACTTGATGTTCGCGTTGGGATCGGGCCGCTCGGCCTGGAGCACGGCCAGGGCGCCACAGAAGGCGAAGAAGCTCGACCCGAGGACGACATAGGTGGCCACCTTGCCGCGCAGGCTGTGGGCGGCGTTGCGGTTGAGCACCCGCAGCAGGGCGGCCAAGCGGACCAGCCGGAAGGGGTGCCACAACGGCAGCACCACCACGACGATGTCGTACCAATGTTTGGTGATGTATTCGCGTCGCCTCGGGGCGAGGAGGACACGGACGAAGTAGTCGACCACGAACAGACTCCACGTGGCCCAGGCAAGCACCCCACAGAAACTCACCCACCGGGCGGGCAGGTGCGTGTCGATGATCGGCACGGCGAACGCCGCGAGGAACAGGACCGCGGCGACAGTGAGCGGCCACTGCGTCTGCCGCTGCCACCATCTGAGCCGTTCCACGGTAGGGAAGGCTACTCCCCATACCCCATTACGAGCCTCCGTGCGCTTCGGCGTCCCTTGTAGGATCGCCTGCATGACCGACCCGACCCGCCCCGCGTGGGGACATGGCCTGGCCACCATCCACCAGGCCTCCCGCACAGTGCTCGACACGTGGTATCCGCGTCCGGAGCTCGGAGCACCCCCGCGTGATGCCGCCCCCGACCCGGCGCTCGTCTCGGCCCAGCGCCTCGACCCCCTGCGTGGTGTCGAGGTCCGCGGTGTCACCACGGTCATCGACCTCGACGCGCCGCCGGCGTCGACCCCCGACGCCTACCTGCGGCTGCACCTGCTGAGCCACCGCCTGGTGCGCCCCGGCACGATCAACCTCGACGGCATCTTCGGGGCGCTGCCCAACGTCGCGTGGACCGGCGCCGGTCCGTGTGCGGTCGAGAACTTCGAGGCTGTCCGGCTCGCCTTCCGCATGGCCGGGACCCCTCTCACGGTGCTGGGCATCGACAAGTTCCCCCGCATGGTCGACTATGTGGTTCCCACTGGCGTGCGCATCGCGGACGCCGACCGGGTGCGGCTCGGGGCACATCTCGCAGACGGGACGACCGTCATGCACGAGGGGTTCGTCAACTTCAACGCGGGTACCCTGGGCGCCTCGATGGTCGAGGGACGCATCTCGGCCGGGGTGATCGTGGGGGCCGGCAGCGACATCGGCGGCGGAGCCTCGATCATGGGCACCCTGTCGGGCGGCGGCACCGAGGTCATCAGCGTCGGCGAAGGCTCGCTGCTGGGGGCCGAGAGCGGCATCGGCATCTCCCTGGGTGACCGCTGTGTCGTCGAGGCGGGGCTCTACGTCACGGCGGGCACCAAGGTCCGCCTGCCCGACGGCCAGGTGGTCAAGGCGGTCGAACTCTCCGGCGCCGACGACCTGCTGTTCATCCGTGACTCCCAGTCGGGCGCGGTGCTCGCCCGCCCGCGCACCAGCGGCGCGATCCGGCTCAACGACGCGTTGCACGCGAACTGAACTCCCCACCACCCGGATCCCGAAGATGGCCCGTCGTCGCAAACACCACCAGCGCTCGTTGCTGGCCCCGCTCGGGATCCTCACCGTGCTGGTGGCCGTCGTGGTCGTCCTCGGTGCGGTCGTCTGGCACCTCCTCACAGGTCAGCAGGTGCTGCTGATCCCACCCTCTGAGCAGTGCATCGTCACGGTCGGGGCCACCACCGCCTCGCTGGACCCGGACCAGAGCGTCAACGCGGCGATCATCGTCGCCGAGTCGATCCGACGCGGGCTGCCGCCCCGGGCGGCGTCGATCGCGCTGGCCACCGCGATGCAGGAGTCGGGCCTGCACAACCTCGACCACGGAGACCGGGATTCGGTCGGCCTGTTCCAGCAGCGGCCGTCGCAGGGATGGGGCACGGCCGCGAACCTCATGGATCCGTGGTACGCGGCGGGGAAGTTCTACGACGCCCTGGTCACGGTGGCGAACTGGGAGACCGGCGACATCAACAACGTCGCGCAGGCGGTACAGCACAGCGGCGTTCCGAACGGCTACCAGAAGCACGTCGACGCCGCGCGGGCGTTCGCCAGCGCGCTCACCGGTTATTCCCCGGCCGCGATCTCGTGCGTGAGCCGGGCCACCGGACCCGGCAGCACCGTCGCCCTCGCCACGTTCCTGCACCGGGGGTTCCCGTCGCTGCACACCGCCGGTTCGGGCAGCACGCTCGAGGTGACCACCACCGACCAGCACACGCAGTGGGCGGTCGCCCAACTCGCCATGATGAGCACCGGCAGCTACGGCGTGGACGCCGTCACCGTGGGGCAGAGGTCGTGGCACAACGACGGACAGCACGTCGCCACCTGGGCCACCGCCACCACCCCCGCGCCGGGTGTGCGGATCGCGGTGCGGGGCTGAAGAACCGGTACTCGGCTCACTCGTCGGTCGCGGGCTCCTCGATCAGCAGCGCCACTCCGCCGAAGCCGGGCAGCGACACCGTGAACCCCCCGAGATCGTCGACGGAGGCGATGATCCGTGAGGTCGCCAGGTCACGCACCTCACCGGCGGGGATCCGGTCCGACTGCACCCGGGCCTCCAGCTTGTCGGGGCCGAAGTTCAGCACGGTGACCTGAACGGCCCCGATCACCAACCGGTTGACCAGCACCAGCAGGGGTTTGGCGGCGACGTCGGGAATGTCGAGCAAGACCCCGGTGGCGATCCCGTGCGTGCGGCGCACCTCGAGGATCCGGGACAGCCGCATCGCGAACGATCTGGGGTCGGTGAGCTGCTCGGGCAGCGACCCGTACAGACAGCGGGCCTTCGGCATGCCGGCGCTGGACGCCGACGAGTCGGGCGACCAGTCCATGAGGTCGTAGGCGCCGCGCTCGATCCAGCGGGTGTCGCCGTCCCGGATCAGCCCTCGCACGAGGGAACGGTCGAGCGGGAGCGCCCCGACCAGATCCCATCCGGACAGCGCGAACACCCCCGGCTGGTAGGCGTTGTACATGGCGAGCAGCAGGTGGGCGTCGGTGATGCGCCGCGCCTGGTCGTCGTCGATCTGCTCGAGGTCGGCGATCCGCAGGCTCGCCGCGACGAGCGAGGCGGTGGTACAGGCGATCCCGTTCTGAGTGAACACCGCGTTGTAGGGCGCGGCGTCCCCGGTGATCCGCTGACGCATCGTCTCGCGGATGCGCTCGGCCATGTCCTCGCCGCGCACCTCCTCGTCCTCGAACGCGTAGAGGTCGTCCCTGTGCTTGGTCGCGAAGTGCACGAGCTCGTAGGTGAGCTCGTCGTGGTTCTGCAGCGCGTGCACGAGGGATGCCTGGTCGATGCCGAGCCGCAGCGCCTCGCGCAGCGCGAGCCGTAGGAACTCCGTGTCACCGGTGATCAGGGCGTAGTGGTATGCGGGGCGGGTGACGAAGTCGTAGGACAGGTCGGGGCCGCGCCCACCGGTGGAGAGGATGTCGTCGATCGTGAGGTTGAGTTCCTGGAAGGTGAATCCGCCGACCTTGCGCACCATCGAGCCGATCAGCTGATTCGCGGCCTCCGACAGCGGATGCCCCTCGGACCAGGCGTGACCACCCGAGGTGGTCTTTTCGACCCCGAGGAACCCGTTGGCGTCCAGGCGCAGCCCGCTCGAGCCGAGGTCGGTGAGCGAGTGCAGGGCGTCGCCAATCACCAGCCGCATGCCGGCGAACGTCGGGTCGAGCCAGTTGATGGACGGCTGGCCGTCCTTGAAGTAGTGCAGGTAGACCCACCGGTGCTCGACGCCGTCGGCGTCCAGGATGGGCGGGGTCGCCGACCAGTTCGTCTCCTTGACGCCCGGCTCGTAGAAGATCACCCGCTGGAGCGCGCCGATGATGTATCCCTCCTCGGCGAGGCGCCGCTCGGTGTCGGGGTCGAGATTGACGCAGTCGCGGCCCTCGGGCACCTCGGGCAGCAGCGGCCAGGCCTCCGGCGGGATGTCGATCATGTGGTAGATCCCGGGAAAGTCCTTGTGATTGAGCTCGGCCAGCCGGAAGTCGGCGCCCTTGCCGGTGTGGCCCGGCACGACGTCGTCGATGATGCTGCCGTTGTGGGCGGCGGCCGCCCCGCACATGGCCCGGAATTCGTCGTCGGTGCCGAACTGCGGGTCGATCGCCATGCTGATCCGGTCGAAGTGACCGTCGATGCTCGGCGTGTGCTCCCAGCCCTGGATGCCGCCGGCCATCTTGACCGGCCCGGTGTGGATGGCGTCGATCCCGATCCGGGCGAACGCCGTCCACAGGTTGTCGTCGGCCATCGCCGCGAGGAAGCTCGCGCCGCGCGGGGTGATGAGCGACAACGGGTAGGCCGTGTACCAGACCGACGCCTTGTCGAGCGCCGCCCGCGGATCTGGAGCGGCGAACGGGTTCGCCCACATGCTCGACTGGCCGGTGAGCTGCTTGGCGAGTTCGGTGGCGTCGCGCAGCATCGACTGGTCCTCGAGCCACCCGACGTACGCGGGGTTGGTACCGACCGGCTCGAACGGCGGGGCCATGATGCCGGATTCCTGCGGCCGCTTCTTGCTGCGCCGGGCCCGGGGTCGCAGTCGCGCGGGACGCGCGGCGAAGCGGGCCTCGTCGTAGGTGACCTCGAGTTCGGGGCTTTCCTCACCCTTCGGGTCGTCGGGCTGCTGGTCGGCGATCTGGCTGCTGGTCACGGCGCCAGCCTAATGGCGCCTGCCCATGGGCCGCGCCCATGAGGGCCTCGCGGCGGGCCCCCGCTCAGGTGCGGCTCAGCCGAGCCGGGACGCCGCCGCGGCGATCCGCTCATCGGTGGCGGTGAGCGCGACCCGCACGTGCCGGCGACCGGCCTCGCCGTAGAAGTCGCCGGGAGCCACGAGGATGCCGCGCTCGGCCAGCCAGTCGACGGTGGCCCGGCAATCCTCTCCGCGGGTGGCCCACAGGTAGAGCGAGCCCTCGGAGTGATCGATCCGGAATCCCGCGCCGACCAGGGCCTGCGCGAGGATCCGGCGGCGCGCGCGGTAGCGTTCGCGCTGCTCGTCGACATGGGTCTGGTCGCCGAGCAACACCCGCATCGCCTCCTGCACCGGGCCCGGCACCATCATGCCGAGGTGCTTGCTGGTCGCGACCAGTTCGCCCACGATGCCGGGATCACCGGCCACGAACCCGGCCCGGTAGCCCGCGAGGTTGGACCTCTTCGACAGGGAATGCAGCGCGAGGAGCCCGGTGGGTTCGCCGTCATTGACGGAAGGGTCGAGCACGCTGACCGGCTCGGCGTCCCAGGCGAACTCCCCGTAGCACTCGTCGGCAGCGAGCACGGCGCCCACCGAGCGCGCGTAACGCACCCAGGCGCGGGTCTCGTCGGCGGTGAGGATGGCGCCGTGCGGGTTGGCCGGGGAGTTGACCCAGATGAGGCTGGGCGTGCCCCGGACCGCGGCCGGATCGTCGCAGGCCTGCACGGGCGCGTCGACCATTCGCGCACCGACCTCGTAGGTCGGATAGGCGGTGGTCGGGATCACCACGAGATCCCCGGAACCGAGCCCCAGCAGAGTCGGAAGCCAGGCCACGGCCTCCTTCGTGCCGACAACCGGGTAGACGCCCTCGTGCGGAAGCTCGAGCGCATGCCACCGGGACACCAGGTGGTCGATGATCGCCCGGCGCAACCCCGGGGTGCCCCACACGGTCGGGTAGCCGTGCGCGTCGGACGCCGCACAGAGCGCGTCCCGCGCCAGGCGCGGTGTCGGGTCGACCGGTGTGCCCACCGACAGGTCGACCAGCCCCCCGGGATGGGCGCTGGCCGCGGCTTTCGCCGCGGCCAGCGTGTCCCAGGGGAAATCGGGCAGTTTCGCCGAAACCCTCACTGTCGTACGGGGCTCATGCGCCCTGCGGCGGGAGCGCCTCGACGATCGGATGGTCCTTGTCGATCGGGCCGAGCTTGGCGGCCCCGCCGGGCGAGCCGATCCCGTCGAAGAACTGGACGTTGACGTCGTAGTACTGCTGCTGGTCCTCGGGCACGTCGTCCTCGTAGAAGATCGCCTCGACCGGACAGACGGGTTCACACGCACCGCAGTCGACACACTCTTCGGGGTGGATGTAGAGCATGCGGTTGCCCTCGTAGATGCAGTCGACGGGGCACTCCTCGACACAAGCGCGGTCCTTGACATCGACACACGGCTGCGCGATCACGTAGGTCACGGGGATCTCCTCCAGGGGCTCAGGTGGGACAGCAGTGGCACTCTACCCCCGCGCGGGCCGTGGTGGGACGCGCGACCAGCCCTGTTACGTGCCCGGCCCGTCCCCGGTGGGCGTGCCGGCCCTCAGCCGGCGCGGGTGGCCACCCCGTCGTCCGCCAAGGCGCGGGTGCGACAGCTGCGACTGCCCGCCCAGTCCCACGACAGGTCGGCGACGAAGCCGTAATCGGCACCCAGGTCGGGACGGGCCCGGACGAACTCCTTGACCTCGTCGAGCGCCGGGGCGGTGCTGGCCCCGCCGGGACGCGAGATCGTCAACGCCGACACGACCGTTCCGAGTCGCAACACCTCGGCGAGCGGCAGCCCGCCGATCAGGCCCGCGGCCAGCCCCGACGAGAACACGTCACCCGCACCCCCCGTGTCGACCACCGGCCCGGGGATCGGCGGCACGTGGACGAACTCCCCCGTTCCGGCGTCCAGGGCCATGACGCCGCGGGCACCGAGGGTGATGACCGGAAGCGGCACCCTCTCGGCGAGAACCCGGATCGCCTCCTCGGGTGTGTCGCGCCGGGTGTAGTGCAGCGCTTCGGTCTCGTTGGGGGTGAACACCTGACAGTGCTCGAGTTCGATGAGTTCGTCGAGCTGCCAGCGCCCGGACCCGTCCCACCCGGTGTCGCCGATGACCACCGTGCCGGCGTCGGCGGCGTTGCGCAGCCAGGGCATCGGAAACGGCTGCAGGTGGGTGATCGCGACCCGGGCGCTCGGGTGGAAGTCGGCGCGCAACATGCAGTCCCCCGGGTGGGCGGTCTCGGACGTGACCAGCGCGCGGTCGTCGTCGTAGTTGAGCAGCACCGTCAATGGGGTCTGCCAGCCCGTGTGCACGAGCGCGTGGCAGGTCTCGATGCCCTCCTCGTTGAGGGCGGCGAGCGCACCCACGGTCATCGGGTCGTCACCGACGTCGGCTGCCATGCAGACGCTGAGCCCGAGCCGAGCCGCCGAGATCGACGAATTCGCGATCCCGCCCGGAGTCTGTACATAGGGCCCGACCCGGATCTCGTGACCGAGCCGCGGCCCGCCGCTCGGCAGCCCGGTGAAGGTCATGTCGGTGAAGAACAACCCGCACGCCAGCAGGTCGAAGTGGGCGGTGTCGCGCATCACGAACCTCCCGAAGAGTCCGGCCCCGGCCGCGCGCCGGCTCGCTGCCCGGCGTCGCGGCTCATGAGGCGATGTCTCGTGAGTGTCACCCTAAGTCCCCGGGGAGGTCGATGACACGATGGGGAACGTGATTCTCACGATTATCGGCGGCGGCGGTTTCCGTGTCCCCCTCGTGCATGCCGCGCTGCTGGCAGACGACCAGCCCGGCCGCGTCGAGGAACTGCACCTGTTCGACACCGACCCAGCCCGCCTGCGGGCCGTCGCGACGGTCTGCGCGGAACAGTCCGCGGCCCACCCGCGGCCGCTGCGCCTCAGCACGCACACCGACCTCGCCGAGGCGCTGCGCGGCGCCGACGTGGTGTTCTCCGCGATCCGCGTGGGCGGACTCGCGGCCCGGGCGCACGACGAGGCGATCCCGCTGCGGCACGGCATCATCGGGCAGGAGACGGTCGGCGCAGGTGGCATCGCCTACGCCCTCCGGACGATTCCCGTGGCCCGCCGGATCGCCCGGATCATCCGACAGGTGGCCCCGGAGGCGTGGGTGATCAACTTCACGAATCCGGCGGGCGTGGTCACGGAGGCGCTCCAGCCCGAACTCGGCGACCGGGTCATCGGCATCTGCGACTCTCCCGTCGGCCTCGGACGCCGCGCGGCGCGGGCCGCCGGCGTCGACCTGGAACGGGCAGAGCCGGACTACGTCGGCCTCAACCACCTCGGCTGGCTCCGGGGCATCCGGGTCGACGGCCGCGACGTGCTGCCGAGTCTGCTCGCCGATGCCGAACGGGTCGAAAGCTTCGAGGAGGGGCGGCTGTTCGGCGCGCCCTGGCTGCGCACGCTCGGCGCCCTGCCCAACGAATACCTCCACCACTACTACTTCACCCGCGAGACCCTGGCCGCCGACGTGTCGGCCCCCCGAACCCGGGCCGAGGTCATCATCGACCAGCAACGCGACTTCTACGGTGCCCCCGACCCTGCCGCCGCGGGGGCGCTGGCCCGGTGGGAGCACACCCGTCTCGCCCGCGAACGCACCTACATGGCCACGAATCGTGAGGCGTCCGGGTCGTTCGAGCGCGACGAGAGCGACCTCCAGGGCGGCGGGTACGACCAGGTGGCGCTCGCGATCGTGCACGCGATCGCGCACGACCGTCCGGCACGGCTCATCCTCAACACCGCGAACGGATCCCGGCTCGACGAACTCGACCCCGACGCCGTGATCGAGGCGCCCTGCCTGGTCGACGGCGCGGGAGTCCACCCGCTGCCGATCGACCCGCTGCCGGCCTACGCGGTGGGTCTGGTGACCGAGGTGAAGGCGGTCGAACGGATGACGCTGGCGGCGGCGGAATCGGGCAGCCGTCGCGGCGCGTGGCTGGCGATGGCCTGTCATCCGCTGGTCGACTCCGTGCGGGTCGCCCGCGAGGTGCTCGACGACCTCCTCGACGTCGAACCCGACCTCGACTACCTGCGCTGACCGGCGACCACCGGAACCGATTCACAGGCGCTTCACAGGGGCTACACACCCCCTCCCCAGCGCGCGCCGAGGTCCGCGGAACATCATGGAGGTCGTTCGAACCCCGCCAGGGGGCCCGGCAGAGAGGTTGTGGCATGTATCCGATGGAGCCCCATCACATGGACGGCGTCATGTACGGCAGTCAGGGTGCCTGGATGGCCCCGCTGGTCGGAGGATTCTTCACCATCTTCCTGCTGCTGACCCTGCTCGGCGCCTGGCAGATGTGGCGACACCGCGACGAACTCGGGACGATGGCCGCCAGAGCCCGACTGGGGCGCACGATGACCGCCGAGCAGAAGGCGCGGGAGATCCTCGCGGAACGATTCGCCCGCGGTGAGATCGACTCCCAGGAGTTCATGGAGCGTTCGAGCATGCTCAACTGGACGCCGGGCGTCGAACCGAAGGCTCCGGGGAAGAAGGGCTGAGCGGGGCAGCCGGTGTCAGGCGGCCCCCACCTGAGCGTGGTCGGCGCCCGCGGGCAACGCCGACAGGATCGCCTGCACCGTCGCCTTCGCGTCACCGAAGCACATGGCCGAGTTCTGGTTGAAGAAGAGCGGGTTCTGGACGCCGGCATATCCGGCGTTCATCGAGCGCTTGAACACGACGACCTGGCGGGCCTCCCACACGTGCAGCACCGGCATGCCGGAGATCGGCGAACCGGGCTCCATCGCGGCCGGGTTGACCGTGTCGTTCGCACCGATCACGAGCACCACGTCGGTGTCCTTGAAGTCGTCGTTGATCTCGTCCATCTCGAGCACGATGTCGTACGGCACGTGGGCCTCGGCGAGCAGCACATTCATGTGCCCGGGGAGACGCCCGGCCACGGGGTGGATGGCGAACCGCACGGTCACGCCGCGTGCTTGGAGGGACGCGGTGAGTTCGGCCACCGGATACTGCGCCTGGGCGACGGCCATGCCGTATCCGGGGGCGATGATGACGCTCCGCGCGTCGGCGAGCACTTCGGCCACGTCGGCCGCGGTCAACTCCCGGTAGTCGCCCATGTCGGTGTCGGCGGCGGCGGACGTGTCGTCACCGAACCCCCCGAGGATGACCGAGATGAACGAGCGGTTCATCGCCCGGCACATGATGTACGACAGGATCGCGCCGGAGGCGCCGACGAGGGCGCCGGTGACGATCAGCACGGGGATGTCGAGCATGAATCCGCTGAAGGCCGCGGCCCAGCCCGAGTAGGAGTTCAGCATCGAGATCACGACCGGCATGTCCGCCCCGCCGATCGCCGCCACGAGGTGGACGCCGAGCGCGAGCGCGATGACCGTCATGAGCACGAGCGGGATGATGCTGTGCGACTGCATGAACCAGGCGCCGAGCAGCACCGACACGACGACCGCGCCGAGGTTGAGCCAGTTGCGACCCGGGAGGGTCAACGGCTTGCTGGGGAATCGCCCGTTGAGCTTGCCCCAGGCGACGATCGAGCCGGTGAAGGTGACCGCACCGATGAACACCCCGAGGAAGACCTCGAACAGGTGGAAGGAATCGGCGTGCGGGTTCTCGACAAAGCTTCCGAAGCCCACCAGCACGGCGGCCAGGCCGACGAAGCTGTGCAGTTGGGCGATCAGTTCGGGCATGCCGGTCATCTCCACCGTGCGCGCCTTCCAGATGCCGATGGTCGCGCCGATGGCCAGGGCCACGTAGAGCAGGATCGCTGACCACCACTGGGGGTGGTCGACACTCAGGTCGTCGTAGGCGATGACGAAGTTGGTCGCCACGACCGCGAAGATCATGCCGAGGATGCCGAACGCGTTGCCGCGCTTGGCGGTCTCGTGCCTGCTGAGCCCGGCCAACGCGAGGATGAACATGACACCCGCCGCGATGTAGGTGGCGGAGATGAAGTTGTGCAGCATGTCAGTTGGCCTTCCGGAACATCGACAGCATCCGCTGGGTGACGGTGAACCCACCGAAGATGTTGATACTGGCGAGTGTGACGGCGACGAACGCGATCATCTTCACCGTCCAGTTGGGGCTGGCCAGCTGGCTCATGCCGCCCACGATGATGATGCCGCTGATCGCGTTGGTCACGCTCATGAGGGGCGTGTGTAGGGCGTGCGTGACGTTCCAGACGACGTAGTAGCCGACCACGACGGCCAGCACGAAGAGCCCGAACAGCGTCACGAAGTTCGACGGCGCGAAGGTCAGAAGAGCGATGAGCGCGACCGCGCCGACTCCGACGACCGCCACCGGATACCACCACGGGCGGGGCGGCTTCGACGGCGGAGTCACGGCGGGCGGAGCGGCCGGCCCGGGGGCCGGCGCCGGGGCCGCGGACACCTGGATCGGCGGAGGCGGGAAGGTGACCTGTCCGTCGCGGCTGACCGCCATGGTCCGCACGACCTCGTCGTCGAAGTCGATGACCAGCTGTCCGTCCTTGCCGGGGGTCATCAGCTTGAGGGCGTTGACGAGGTTGGTCCCGTACAGCTGCGAACTCTGTGCGGGAAGCCGGCTGGCGAGGTCCGTGTAGCCGATGATCGTCACGCCGTTGTCGGTGACGTAGCTCTCCCCCGGCCGGGTCAGCTCGCAGTTGCCGCCGCCCAGCGCGGCGAGGTCGACGATCACCGAGCCGGGCTTCATCGACCGGACCATCTCCGAGGTGATCAGCAGGGGTGAACGGCGGCCGGGAATGGCCGCCGTGGTGATGATGATGTCGACGTCGCGCGCCTGCTGGGCGTACAACTCGGCCGCGCGGACCGCGTAGTCGGCGCTCGCCTCCTTCGCGTACCCGTCGCTCGACACGCCCTGTCCGGAGCCCCCGACGTGCAGGAAGGTGGCACCCATCGACTCGACCTGCTCGGCGGTCTCGGGTCGCACGTCGGTGGCCCGCACGATGGCCCCGAGGGCGTTGGCGGCACCGATCGCGGCGAGGCCGGCGACCCCGGTGCCCGCGACCAGCACCTTCGCCGGAGGAACCTTGCCCGCGGCGGTGACCTGCCCGGTGAAGAACCGGCCGAAGGCGTGGGCGGCCTCGACGACCGCCCGGTAGCCGGAGATGTTGGCCAGCGAGCTGAGGGCGTCGAGGCTCTGCGCACGACTGGTGCGCGGCACCATGTCCATGCTCAGCGCGGTGACGCCCCGGCCGGCCAACTCGGCCACCTGGTTCGGTTCCTGACGGGGGTGCAGGAACGTGATGAGCACCGAGCCACGGCGCAACTGGCCGGCCTGGGCAGGGGTGGGTTCGTTGACGGAGAGGACGACGTCGCTCGCCCAGACCCGGGCCGCGTCGGACACGGTGGCGCCGACCGCCTCGTAGGAGGCGTCGGGGAAGCTGGACGCCGCACCGGCCCCGTGCTCCATGACCACCTCGTAGCCGAGGTCGAGGATCTGCTTCACCGTCGTGGGCGTTGCAGCGACCCTGCTGTCACCCGTCTCATGGGGTACACCGATTCGCATGGGTTGAATCTAGCGACCGGCTCCCCGTACGCCGATGCCGGGTGGGGTAAATACCCCACCCGGCACGTGTTGTTTTGTGAGGACGCCCGACTCAGGCCTTCTGGGCGGCTTCCTGCTCGGCCTCGGCCTCGGCCTTGAGCTGGTCCATGTCGAGACCCTTGATCTGCTCGATGAGGTAGTCGAGCTGCTTGCCGTTGATGGCGCCGGCCTGACGGAACACGAGGTAGCCGTCGCGGAACGCCATCAGGGTCGGGATGCTGGTGATCTCCATGCCCGCGGCGAGATCGCGCTCCTCCTCGGTGTCGACCTTGCCGAACACGACGCCGTCGTGACGCTCGCTGGCCTCACCGTAGATGGGTGCGAAGTACATGCACGGGCCGCACCACGATGCCCAGAAGTCCACGAGAACGACCGAGCTGTCGCGGATCGTGTCACCGAAGGTATCGATGTTGAGGTCGACGGTTGCCATGTCTCTTCCTGTCCTGTCGCAACGGGTCCGGCCGGACTCCGATGGACATGTGCCGAATGGTTCGTTCGCGGTCGCCGGATACAACGACGGTGCCATCCAGACTATTCCCTACCCCTGGGGGTATATCGCGGGGGTCACTCAGTCGGCTTCATCGCCACGATCCGGCGCATCGGGATCGGGATGCGCACCTCGCCCTCACGAGAAACCCCGCGAGCCAGCCAGGACGTGGCCCGGTCGAGCCGGCGATCCGCGATCCCCGGCAGATACAGGGCCGACAGGAGCAGGTCGGCGTCCGCGTGCGAGCGCACGACGAACCGATAGCGCTCCCGGTTGTCCTCGATCTTGCGCAGCCCCGATTCCGCCAGCACCGGCCCGCTGGCGAGTTCGATGCCGACCGGGAAGACCGGCGCCATCCGCAGGGTGCGGAACAGATGCATGGCCACCCGGGTGTCGGCCGGGGACATCGGGGCCACCGTCGGGGTGAGGGCGGCCAGCAGCCCCCCGGGCTTGAGCACCCGTCGCACCTCCCCGAGCCACGCCTCGAGCGGATGGATGACCGCCAGCCCCAGCGAACTCACGACCGCGTCGACGCTCTCGTCGGCGAACGGCAACTGCCGGGCGTCGGCCCTCACCCACGGGCCGGGCCCCCGCTGCGCCGCCGCGTGCAACTCGCTGCCGGACAGGTCGAGACCGATGATGACGCGTCCGGGACGCGCCAGATACCGCGACATCGCACCCGAGCCGCAGCCGATGTCGAGCACGGTCAGTGCACGCCCCGACACGGCCCTCGCGAGCCACGTGTAAGGGGTGTGGTGACCGGCCAGTGAACGCCCCAGCACCTCTTCGGTGATCCCGGGACGCTCCTGGTGGTGCTGGGCGAGATAGTCGGCGAAATCCTGAGTCCAATGCGCCATGGCCCTCCTCGGATCCCCTTCCAGACTACGCGCGGGCACCCGTCACGGGGCCGAGCCGGCGGGGTCGGCCCGGACGAACAGGCCCTCGGCAACCTCGCTCGGACACGCCCATCGCCCTGTCGGAGTCACCACCTCGATCGCGCCGGGAAGCAGCGACACGTCGGCACTGCACCCGGGGCGCAGCCCGATGGCGTCGAGGTGAGCGAGCACGCCGTCGTCGGCCTGGGCGCTCTCGCTGAGCCGCACGAGCAGCACCTGCCGCACCCCCCGCGCCACGACATCGGGGAGCGGGTCGGCCTGGTCACGGAACGCGAACGCCGCGGCGGTCACCCCCAATTCCTCGAGGGCGGGCACCGGCGTCCCGTAGGGCGAGACGGTGGGTTCGGTGAGGATCTCGACCAGACGGCGTTCGACGCTCTCGCTGATCACGTGTTCCCACCGGCAGGCCTCATCGTGGACGAGCCGCCAGTCGAGTCCGATGACGTCGGTGAGCAGCCGCTCGGCCAGCCGGTGCTTGCGCATGACGGCCCGGGCGAGTTCGAGCCCGGTGCCGGACAGTTCGATCCGGCGGTCCTCGTGCACGGTGAGGAGTCCGTCGCGTTCCATCCGGGCCACTGTCTGCGACACGGTGGGACCACTCTGGTGCAGCCGCTCCGCGATCCGCGCCCGCAGCGGCGTGATCCCCTCCTCGATCAGCTCGTAGATGGTGCGCAGGTACATCTCGGTGGTGTCGATGAGTTCGCTCATGCAGCATCCCTTCCGCCCGGTACGACGACCCACGCGCCGCCGCGCATGACCCCGACGAGGCTCGCATCGTCGTCGAGCACACACAGATCGGCCCGGCATCCGGGCGCGATCCGCCCGACATCCTCGAGATGATGCCAGCCGGCGGGGACGCTCGAGGCCATCGCCGCGGCGTCGGGCAGCGGGACCCCGACCTGGGTGACGAGGAACCGCACGGCGCGGTCCATCGTCAGCGTCGACCCGGCGATGGCGCCGGGGGTCCCGTCGGACGTGACGAGTCGTGCCACCCCGTCGCGAACCTGGACGGCGAGCCCGCCGAGCTCGTAGTCGCCGTCGGATCCCCCGGTGGCGGCCATCGCGTCGGTCACCAGACCGACCCGGGGGACGCCGGCGGCGGCAATGGCCAGGCGCACGGTCTCGGGTGCCAGATGGACGCCGTCGCAGATCAGCTCGACCATCACCCGCGGGTCGGTGAGCAGCACCGGCACCGGCCCGGGTTCGCGGTGGTTGATGCCTCGCATCGCGTTGAACAGGTGGGTGACGATCGTCACGCCGGCATCGACCGCCGCCGCGGTGGTCGATGCGTCACTGTCGGAGTGCCCGAAGGCGGCGGCCACCCCGTGACGCGCGCACGACGCCACAGCCTGGAGTCCGCTCGGCAGTTCGGGGGCCAGCGTCACCATCCGCACAATGGGGTCGGCGACCAGCGGGTCGATGACCTCGGGGGCGGGGTCGATGAGCAGCGACTCGGTGTGGGCCCCCTTGCGGGCCGGGGAGATGAACGGTCCCTCGAGGTGGACGCCTCGCAGCTCACCGGCCGCGACGAACGGACGCAGCCGCTCGAGCTGGGCGTGCACCTCGTCAACCGGTGCGGTGACGGTCGACGCGAACAACGTCGTGCTGCCGTGGGAGCGGTGGAGGTCGATCGCCCGCTGCACGGCCACGGCGTCGGGGTCGACGAAGGCGGCACCCGCGGCACCGTGCGTGTGGGTATCGACGAACCCGGGCACGAGGGTCGCGGCGAGGAGCCGCGCGCCCGGTTCGATA
>JAJXWF010000156.1 GCA_021781735.1 Actinomycetes bacterium | reverse complement strand
CGGAGATCGAGCCGAAACTCCGCCCGGTTGTTCCCGACGAAGTCCAGCACGGTGAGCACGTCCTTGTCGGGCGAGAGCCGAAGCCCTCGCCCAAGCTGCTGCAGGAAGAGGGTCGGGCTCTCGGTGGGTCGCAGGAAAAGCACCGTGTCGACGACCGGGATGTCGACACCCTCGTTGAGGAGATCGGCGGCGAAGACCACGTTGAGGGTTCCGGCTCGGAGATCCGCTAGCGCCTGAGCTCGCTCCGTGCTGGGTGTCTGGCCACTGATGGCCAGGGCAGGGATGCCCGCGACGCGGAACTTGTCCGCCATGTAGTGCGCGTGGTCGACGCTGACACAGAAGCCCAGAGCTCGCATCCGCCGTGGAGCGCTGATCTTGTCCCGGACTTCCTTGATCACGATGGCGGCGCGTGCATCGTTGCCGGTGTAGAGGCGGGAGAGTTCGCCCTCGTCGTACCTGCCTCTGCTCCAGGTCACCTGGGTGAGGTCGGTGTTGTCACTGACCCCGAAGTAGTGGAACGGGCTCAGGAGTCCCTGATTGATCGCGTCCCAGATCCGAAGCTCTGCGGCGGTTCGGCCGTCGAAGAGCATCCGAACGTCCAGGCCATCTCCACGTTCGGGGGTGGCGGTGAGCCCGAGCAGCTCGCGGGGTTTGAGGTGCTCGAGGATGCGTCGGTACGTCGGCGCCTCGGCATGGTGGAACTCGTCGACCACCACAACGCCGAAGTGGTCCTCCGGGATGTTCGTGACGCCGTAGTGACTGAGCGCCTGGACGCTCGCGAAGACGTGATGCCATCGCTCCGGCCGGTCGCCGTCGACATACAGCTCACCGAAGTTGGCATCAACCAGCGCTTCCCGGTAGGTGCGCAGGGACTGCTGAAGGATCTCGCGCCGCTGTGCCACAAACAGCAGGTTGGGCTGCTTGCCCGCAGCGCGAGCAAGGTTGCGATAGTCGAGCGCCGCCATCACGGTCTTCCCTGTTCCCGTGGCAGCGACCACCAGATTTCGGTGCCGATCGTGATTCATGCGCTCCGACTCCAGCGCCTCAAGAATGACCTGCTGATAGGGGTAGGGACGCAGTTCGAGGCCCGACAGGCTGACTGTCGCCGTGCCGGCGCTTCCGCCTCGCGCGTCGGCGAGTGCATCATCCAGCCGGTCGCGATCGGCGTCAGGGTCGTACGAACCGAAGGAGTCCGAGTTCCAATAGGTCTCGAAGGTGGCAAGGAACTTGTCGAGCAGGCTCGGAGTTCCGACGCGGGATAGACGGACGTTCCACTCGATGCCATCGAGGAGGGCGGCTCGAGAGAGATTCGACGAGCCGATGTAGGCAGTGTCGAAACCACTGTGGCGCCGGAAAAGCCATGCCTTGGCGTGGAGTCTGGTTCGCCGGGCGTCGTATTGGACCTGGACCTCCGCCCCGTAGTCGCGCACGAGTCGATCGAGGGCGGCGCGTTCAGTGCCACCCAGGTAGGTCGTGGTGACCACGCGGAAGCGAACGCCGCGATCTCGTGCGTCGCGGAGTTCAGCCTCCAGGAGGCGCAAGCCGGGCCACATCACGAAGGCGCACAGCAGGTCGACCTCATCGCAGGTTGCGAGTTCGTGCCTGAGCTCGGACCCGACGGTCGGCTCACCCGGGGCGTTGGTGAGCAGCGCCGCCTCAGACAATGGGGTCGAGGGGCGGCGAGTGACGTCGATCCCGCGCCTACCCGGGGCCCGCGGTGAGCTGAGGCTGAGTAACTGTCGCACCCCACCGGTCGGCGCATCCTCTGGCGCTTCGAGGAGTTCAAGCAGTTCGTTCGCGAGCGCAAGGCGCTCCTCCGGGCGGCGACCTGCGAAGGCACGGAGCACAGCATCAGACACGTGGGTGCTGAGCACATGTGGCTGATCGGCCTCGTCCACGTGAGCGATCTGTTGCTGGAGCTCGCCGCGACGTTCCAGCTCGCGCAGGAGCCGATGACTCACCACCGATTCGTACAACCCCTCCGGGAAGTCGTCATCAGTCGGCACCACGACAGCATGTCACTGGGGCGGCGTGTTGTGGCGCCACACACACGGGGGCACGTGCCTGACTTGGCCTAGCTTCTCAGGCACCGCCGCCAGGTCGACCACATCACGAGCGCGCGGTGGACCCGGGATGCATCAGGCCTGTTCGACTTCCCCGGGACAATGGTCGCCGGCGTCCCCCGACATCGTCCCTGCAGTCTCGGAGGGGATGAGCTGCTCACCGCGCCTCGGCGGTCGGCTCCTTCTGCCGGGGGAAGGCCTCGTGGAGTTGCCACTGGAGGTCGGCGATCCGGTCGGCGTCCAGCGGACCTGGCGCAGCGAGCATGGTCTTCAGCTTCTTCGGCCGCACCGCGGCGACGCCCTGCACCGTGAACGATCCGCCGATCACCGGCCAGTTCGCGCCGACGAAGCACAGCACCCCGTGGACGGGCACGTCGGCCTGGTCCGAGAGCGCCGCCTGAACGAGTCCCAGCTGCTTGCGCATCCCGTCCACCAGCTTGACGCGGTCGCGGCCGCCGACGAACAGCAGCTCCTGACGCGGCCGGATCAGACCTCCCTGCACGCGCAGCGCGGGCCGGACATTCCGGTAGCGCTTGGCGTCCACGACGAAGACGCCGGACGGGCACACCATCAGGTGGTCGATGTTCGCCCTCGTCCCGGGGATACGGCGGTCGTGCAGCACCCGCAGCGTCGGCCCGGCCATGCTCGACAGCATCCCCCGAGGAGTTCCTCCCCCACCGCACCGGTCGACCAGGCCGTCGTCGACTGGGGGTCGTCGAACACGGCAAGCAGAAACCTGCCGATCTTCGGGTGCCTGGCCTGGACACGCTCCTGCCTGGCGTCGCGACGCCGCTCGAACTCCCGTGCGGCCGAGCCGCCGGGTGTGCCGACGGCCATCTCAAGCTCCGCGCGGACGTCCTGGGTGAGCGCGACGTCCGGGGTGAGTGCGACGTCCTGGGTGAGCGCAGCGTCCAGGGTGAGCGCAGCGTCCAGGGTGAGCGCAGCGTCCAGGGTGAGCGCCACGTCCGGTGGCATCGCGGTCTCGGACGGGTCGAACAGGGCGTCCCGGGGTGGGCACTGCAGGCCACGGTCTTCGTGAGGCGGTCGTAGTCGCCAGTCACGCCGGCGTCCAGCGGCGTCCCACACCGGGAACACACGCCGGAGTAGCGCAGCCGCATCCGCTTCACGCTCGTGGCAAGGGGAGGATCGGTCACGGGGACATTCATGCGGCTCGGGGGACAACGCACGCGGGCCACCCGAAATGACGTAGCGATCCCGCAGCATGTGGCCTGACTTCGGGTTCCCTCGGCCGGGCGCCGACGTCGATGCTGCCCGGTAATAGCCCCCGTGCGCTCGATGGCCACCCGGAGTCCCAGAGCAGTCTGCGTCCCGGTCGACGGATGACGTGCCCGAATAGCGGTGGTCCTCTGCATTGAGGGGCCAATGTGCTCGCCCAGCCGCCCGTGGACGACTCCAACCAGCCTGGTGTGCGATCCTGACACCCGTGGTGGCAGCGACCGGCCCGGCCGGACCCCGAGCGCGGCGGCGGGTCTCGCCGCCGGTCCGACGGGGCCTGCTGCTGGTTGTCGGCGCGCTGCTGCTCGCCGCCTGCGCCCCTGCCGGGCTCGTGCCCGTCGCGTCCGGAGGAGCCAGCACCGTCGCGAGCACCCCGCCGGTCAGGCCGTCCACGACCGCGTCCGCCACCAGTGCGTCCGCCACGAACTCCCCGACGCCGACTGCGACGCCGGATCCCACGCCCACCGGCCTGCAGCCCTGGTTGTCGCCGTCCGGGGCCTCCCCGTTCGCCTTCTACGACCCGGCACCGGTGCCCGCCGGGGCCGTGCACGGGACGCTGCTGCGCTACCAACAGGTCGGACCCGTCCCCGGCGCGCAAACCGGAGCAACACTGTGGCGGATCCTCTACCTCACCCGCACCGCCACCGGATCGCCCGTGGTCGGCTCCGGATACATCGCCGTCCCGGGTCAAGCGGCCCCCGCGGGCGGCTACCCGGTCATCTCCTGGGCCCACGGCAGCACCGGCATGGCCCAGGCCTGCGCCCCATCCCTGTTCGCCACGACGCTGCCGGGAGGGCTGCGACAGCTGATCCTCGCCCCCTACCTCGCCACCCTCGTCGACCACGGCTACCTCGTCACCGCCGCCGACTACCCCGGCCTCGGCACCCCCGGAACACTCGGCTACTACTCCGGCGCCGCCGAAGGCCACGCGGTCCTCGACGCGATCCGCGCCGCCCAAGGAATGCCCAACTGGCACGCCTCCCACACCACGGTCATCCTCGGACACTCACAAGGCGGCCACGCCGCCCTGTTCGCCGGACAACTCGCCGCCACCTACACCCCCGAACAACGGATCGTCGGAGTGGTCGCCGCCGCCCCCGTCACCTGGCTCACCGGCATCGCGTCGGCCGCCTCCACAACGTCGGCACCGGTGAACTCCGACGCCCTGCTGGCCATCGTGTCCTGGTCCAGGACCTACCCCGACCTCCCGCTGGACAAGCTCCTCACCCCGTCAGCCCTCACCGGGATCGGCCAACTCACCGCGATGTGCGACGACGCCGTCACCGCCGCCTACCTCCACACGCCGTCATCCGCGGTCTTCCTGCCGGGCGCGGCGACCAACCCGGTCATCGCGACCCTGGGCCAACAGAACACCCCCGGCGCCCTACCCACGAAGGCCCCGATCCTGGTCGTCCAGGGCAGCTCCGACAACGAGGTGCCCATCTCGGACACGACGTCGTTCGTGAGGCACTTGTGCGCCGTTCAACCCGACCGGCTCACCTACACCACCTACGACGGAGCCACCCACGACGGCGTCCTCCAAGCCGCGCAGTCGCAGATCCTCGGCTGGATCGCCGACCGGATCGCCGGACAACCCGTCCCCACCGGATGCGGGTGAGCCACCGACTGCGGGTGATGACCAGCCTGTCGACGGACCGTCGGGAAGGCGTCGCGCTGTCTCCGGAGGTCTCTCGACGCCGGGTCGCCGTCGCCATCGGCGTCCCACTCCGACTGCTCGATGGGTTCATCGCCGGCACGCACCGCGCCACCGCCCGCTCCGAGCACCTGGGTTGCCGCGCACCCAACGGCCTCGAACCGGTGGCGGGTCAGCCCGTGGACGGGTCGAGCGTCGGCCACCGGTCGACCGCCCACTCGAGCCAGGTCTCCCACCCCGGCGGAGCGCTTGGAGTGTCTTCCCCGGCGAATTCGCCTGCGGTGGGCACCTGGAACCGGTCGCGCCAGGCGAGGACGGCGTCCTCGGGCATCGGGAAGGACCTCGTGGGGGTTCTGGCCTCACGGTGGGCAATCCGGGCGAACTGGACGTCCAGGTCGATGGGCAGGTTCACCACGTGGCAGGCCGCCCCGGCTTGACCCCGGATGACTCCGGGGTCGTCGGGATTCATGGCCCGAGGGTGTCCGCGGAGCGGCTCCTCCCCCACTTCCAGAGGGTGCGAGGAACGTGTTACCCGGGTGTGCGGCGGGCGTGGTCAGGCGTGCGTCGGCCTCGGGGCACTTACGGGTTGGCGCGGTCGTTCATCGCGTCTGGCCACTGCTCCGATCGCGGCCCCCAGGGCGAGGATCCGGATCGCGTTGAACACGGTGCCGGTGACGAAGTAACGCCCGGCCTCGGGGATGCCGCCGAACAGTTTGGCAGGCATTTCGATGGCCACCGTCACGATGACCAACGCCGCGACGCTCAACGCGATCGCCTGAGTGAACGGATCACGGCCCGGCACCCGGTCGGGGACGCGGACCAGGATCACGCTCGCCGCGCATCCCAGGATCAGCCCGCCGGCCAGCGCCTCGAGGAGCATCGGGAGGTACGAGATCGCCAACGCCGCCCGATTGTCGGCGGCGACAGGCGTCATGTAGATCGCAAAGTTGGCCACCCAGAACGCGGCGCCGCCCGCCAGCGCGAGGACCACAACCGCGCCCCACCGGCCAGTGCGATGACGCGGGCGTTCCGCGGGCGAATCCATGGGGGCGCCCTGACGGGTCCCAGCCGACAGCACCGCGGCCCGCGGGGTCGCGGACCCCGTGTCAAGGAGCTTCACACCCCTCACCAGCAGCCACAGGGCCAGGCCCCCTCGGCGAACAGGCTCACGTAGGTCCCTGGGACCCTGATCGCGGGGTAAGTCGGCAGGACGAGGCCTTGGACCAGCCACACCATTTCGGCGACGCCGTCGAGGACCGGCAGCACCCCCAAGACCGGGGGGAGGACCGGTAGACCACGTAGCCCAGCGGGAGCATGCTCCCACTCTGCAGCGCCACCCCGACCACGTTGAGCAGCAGGAACAGCAGCGACCACTCCCGGTTCACCGTCCTCAGCGCGACAGACAGACCCCAGGCTGTGACAAGGAAGAGTAACCCCGAGACGTAGGCCACCAGCAGGCCGACCCGGAAGGACAAGGGGTCGGTGGTGAGCGCGTTGCGGACCTGCTGCGCGTCACCCAAACCGATACTGGCGAGCGCGTCGGCCAACACCGACGCCGCCATGTACAGCACCTACAGCCCGCCCGTGACCCGGGCCACCCTCGGCAGGGAGCGGGCGGCGAACCCGAACGG
>JAJXWF010000155.1 GCA_021781735.1 Actinomycetes bacterium | reverse complement strand
CCGAGGCGTCGCGTTCCTCCGCGGTGTAGCCGACGTCGGCCGCCGGGGCTCCGGACGCGCGGGCGGCGCGCACCCGTCCGACCATCGCCGAGGTGGCGGCCATCGCGCGCCCGGACGCAGCCCGGGAATAGGTCACCGAACGGTTCGCCGGGACGCCGAGGCCGGTCCCGACCTCGATCGCGTCCTGGTCGGCACCCATGTAGAGGAACTCCCAGTTGTAGGTGCTGGTCTGCTGGTGGATCAGGGCTCTGATCGATGGGTGCGTCCACTCCTGCGAGGCGTTCTCATAGCCGTCGGTCATGATCCCGACGATGACGGTGCCCGGCCGTTCGGCCTCGAGCATCGACGCGAGGTGCGTTCCGGCCTCGGTCACGAGGCGGCCGATGGCGTCCAGGAGGGCGGTGCGTCCTCGCGGTCGCAGGTCGAGGCCCGGCACGTCGCCGATCGGCAGATCGCGGTAGACGACCTCGTAACGGTCGTCGAACTGGGCGAGGGTGACCCGGCAGTCTCCGGGCTCGCGGCGCTGGTCGGCGATGAACGCGTTGAAACCGCCGATCGTGTCGTCGCGGATCGACTGCATCGACCCGGAGCGGTCGAGCAGGAAGTACAGGTGGGTGAGGTTCGGGTTGGTCATCGGGTCTCCTGGATGTGTGATCAGGTCGCGCGTCGGCGTCGGAACCTGAGTGGTGCGACCGGCTGGTCGGGTGTGGATGCGGGTGCGGGGCGCCCGAGTTCGGCGTCATAGCGGGCCCGTTCGACCGAAGCCCGCGTCACACGGCCCTCGGGGGTCGCGTAGGGCATCAGCCGCGACGTGCGCGCGAGGCGAGGGCCGACCGCGTTCTCGGACAGGTTCGCCAGCTGCCCGGCCTGCCGCAGCGACGTGCCCTCCTCGAGGACGGCCGCCGCCATCGCCTCGTCGATCGCCCGGGTGATCTGCTCCTGGGCGTCGGTGATGAGCGGAAGCGCGTCGCTGGCCGAGGTGGACGCCGCGGCCCGCGCGATGGCGGCCGCGGCGTGCCCGATCAGGGCGTCGAGTTCTGGTCGTCCGGTTCCCATACATCCGAGGATACGCAGTTAATGCGGATCCGCAAGAGTCGGGAACTGCTGATCTCAAGTTCCCCGGTGATGCGGACGTGCGGCCCCACCTCGGCGCGACCGCCCGTTGTTCGCCGACGACAATGGCTCGAGCGGTGGGACATCGCCTTCGCCGCGTTCTACCTCGACGCGCTCGGGCAGCATCTGGGCGCAGCCGGGACGCCGTCGAGGCCCTGGCGCCTCGCCTTCACCGCTCCCCCGGGACGTCCGCCATTGCCCAGCGTCCTTCTGGGGATGAACGCCCACATCAACTACGACCTGCCCCAGGCGAGCCTCGCGGTCGTCACCGACGCCCAGTTCCGAGACCCTGCCCTGATGGCCCGACGGCGCCGCGACCACGAGCGCATCGACACGGTCCTCGCGGGTCGGGTCGCCGCCGAGGACGTCCAGATCTCCAGCCGGTCGAGCCGGAGACCGATCGATCGCGCGCTCCGACCGGCCAACCGATGGGCGAGCAGACGGTTCCTGCGTGAGACGCGGGAGAAGGTCTGGGGCAACACCCTCGAGCTCTGGCACGCCCGAACCATCGGTGAGGACGCCTACCGCACCCGACTCGCCGAACTGGAGATGCTCACGGCCGCGAAGATCACCGACCTGCTCACGCCCGGACCGGTCCTGCTCCGCCTCGCGGTCTCGGGATTCGGCGTGAGCCTGCCGCCGCCGGAGTGAAACCCACTGGGTCGGCGTCCGGGACAGGCAACCCATGGGGCCGCGCTCCCGCAGGGATTGTGGCCCCGCAGTCATCCGTCACCATCCAGGCCGCCGTGTCCCGGACCGTCTCCACGAACGGGCGGGGCGACAGCCCGGTGGCGCGGGCCGCTGCGGGCGAGAGCGCCAGCACACCCTCGGCTTCGGGGGTCCACAAGGAGAAGGGCGCGGAGCCCACCTCGGCGGGGTCGCGCCAGCGGAATTCGGCGTCCGTGCTGAGCGCCAGCCGGATGCCCGCCAGCATGTCGCCGAAGGACCACGATGGCTCGGGGGAACACGAGTGGATCGCGCCCGGGATGCGCCGCTCGGCCAGGCCGACGACCCGGGATGCCTGGTCGCGCGCGTCGATCAGCTGCATCGGGTTGCCCGCAGGACCCGGGCAGGCGACCATGCCCCCGCGCGCGATCCGGTCGACCCACCGGGCGAACCGGCCGGTGTGGTCGAAGGGTCCCACGACGTAGGTCGGGCGGACGATCACCGACCCGTCGGCACCGAACTCCTGGGGGCCGCCTCCTCGCACAGGGCCTTCAGCGGACCGTAGGTGTCGGCTCCCAGCGGCAGCGAGTCGGGGTCACCCCGGGACGACGGGTCGGCGTAGGCCGAGGCCGACGAGATGTAGACGTAGTGGCCGGCGTGACCGTCCAGCGCGGACGCCGGCGACCTCACCTGACCCGGCCAAACGGCGCACGCGTCGATCGTCGCGTCGACGGAGCGCCCGTCGAGCACTCCCCCGAGATGGTCACGATCCGCGAGGAGGTGCTCCGCCGCTCCCATCATGGGAGCGTCAGTCCCGCCCCGGTGCACAAGGGTCACGCGATGGCCCCGCACGAGGACCTGCTCCGCGATGTGCCGGCCGACGAACTGCGTCCCACCGACGATGAGTAGCTCCACTCGGTGGCCCTAACCTCGAACGCCGGGCCCCGGTCGCCTGCCGCTCGGGGCCCCACAAGGACGCGGGCCGGCCCTCGGCGGCTCCCACCCCTCGGCCCGGGGGTCCCCGCCTGCCCACCCGCGTCGTCACGGCCCCGATAGCATCGGTCGTAACAGGCCCGAGCGAGGACGATCCGACACGACGATGGAGTGACATGACGCAGATCTACGAGTTGCGGACCTACGTGGCCGAGCCGGGACGCATGGACGTCCTGCTCGCCCGGTTCCGGAACCACACGGTGGAGCTGTTCGCACGGCATGGCATGACGAGCATCGGCTACTGGGTCGACGCGGAGCGTCCCGACACGCTCGTCTACCTGCTGGTCCACGCGGACCGTCCGTCCGCGACAGCCGCGTGGGAGGCCTTCCGGGCCGATCCCGAGTGGGTGATGGTCAAGTCCGAATCGGAGAAGGACGGAGCCGTCGTGCAATCGGTCACATCCGCCTTTCTGGAGCCGACGGACTTCTCCCCGCTCCAGTGACCTGACGTCCTCGGCCCCTCCGGGGTCGGCGGGGTGCGTGACGGGCGTCCCGGGGAGTGGAACGGGGTCGCTCGGACGTCCGGGGCGGGTGCTCCCGCTCGTATGCCCGACCCCCGCTCACGGCCTCAGGTCCCCCCACGGTCCATGATGAGGACATGCTGTGCGGGTCGGGCCACGAACGTGGCGTCCGGCGGTCCTGGGTGGTCGGCCTCACCTGTGCCCTGGTGCTCCTTGCCGGGTGCGGGACGGCCACAGCCCCGCAGCAGACGCAGCTGTCGAATCCGGCATCCCAAGCCGTGGACCCGTCCGCCACGACGATTCAGGTCGGTGGCCGGCCGGTGCTGCTGTACATCCCGGCGAGCCGCCCGTCCGGCGCTCCTACGGCCCTGATCGTGGTGCTGCACGGCTACACCGGCAACGCGGCGGGGGTGGTGGAGTTCTTCGGGCTGCGCCCGCTCGCCGACCAGCGTGGCTTCGTGATCGCGGCGCCCCAGGGAACCACCGACGGCCAGGGCGACACCTTCTGGAACGCCTCCCGCGCCTGCTGCAACTTCCAGGGCTCAGGGGTGGACGATTCCGGCTTCCTCAGCCGGGTGATCGCCACCGTCGTCGCCACACAGCGCATCGACCCCGCCCGGGTATACGTCGTCGGCCACTCCAACGGAGCGTTCATGGCGCACACGTTCGCCTGTCAGCATGCCGACCAGGTGGCCGCGATCGCGTCCCTGGCGGGGGCCATGGACGTCGACGCCTCGTGCGACCCGTCCGAACCGGTGAGCGTGCTGCAGGTGCACGGCAGCGCCGACGAAGCGATCCTCGTCAACGGTGGTGAGATCAATGCCAGGCCGTACACCTCGGCCGCCACCACCGTCGCCCGGTGGCGCGGCGCCGACGGGTGCTCCGGCGACGCCCGCCCGGGCCCACGGTTCGACGCGGATGCGAACGTTCCCGGCGACGACCTCACGCCCACCACGTGGACCGGCTGCCGCGGCGGCACCGAGGTGGCCCTGTGGACGATCGCCGGCGGGAGCCACGTCCCCGCCCTCACTCCCGCCTTCTCGGCGGCCCTCGTCGACTGGCTGGAGGCCCACCACCGCGCCGGGTGAGGTCCCTGCACGTGATCCTGCGGACTGGTCGGCGCCGCCGTCGGCCGCGTCGTTGTCCGGCGGCTGAATCGTCTCAACTCGACACCCACGCATGCCATAATCACCACGCCGAGGCCGGCACGTCATGTCCTCGACGACCGACGCGCGCGGACTGCGTGCCGACAGTGTGGCTTGGGGCCCGGCGCGACTCACCGCCGGCCATCCCTCGTGCACGATCCGAAACATCCGCGATGAGTGGAGGAACCCGAGATGTCCGTTCTTGACAGTTTCGACCTGGCGGGCAGGACCGCCGTCGTCACCGGCTCGACCCGGGGCCTGGGACGAGCCTTCGCGCACGCCCTGGCCGAGGCGGGAGCCAACATCGTGATCGTCGGTCGGGACGAGGACGCCGCCCGACTCGTGCAGGCCGAGATCACCGCCCTGGGCGTGGGCGCCGACGTGGTACTGGCCGACGTGACCCGACGCCCCGACGTCGAACAGATCCTGCAGCGCACCATCACCGCCTTCGGCCGCGCCGACATCCTGATCAACAACGCCGGGGCGTGCATCCACAAGCCGGCGGTCGAGGTCACCGACGACGAATGGGACGCCGTGATGGACGTCAACCTTCGGGCCGTGTGGATCGCCTCCCAGGTGTTCGGACGCCACATGATCGAGCAGGGCGGCGGGACGATCGTGAACATCGGCTCCATGTCGGCGGCCATCGTCAACCGGCCCCAGTGGCAGCCCGCGTACAACGCCTCCAAAGCCGCCGTGCACCACCTGACGCGCAGCCTCGCCGCCGAATGGGCACCACACCACGTGCGCGTCAACGCCCTCGCCCCGGGGTACATGCACACCGACATGTCCCCCATCCACGAACCGCAATTCCAGCGGTACTGGATCGAGGACACGCCACAGAACCGCGCCGGAGAACCCGACGAACTCGGCCCGGCCATCGTCTTCCTGGCCAGCGACGCGTCGAGCTTCATGACCGGCTCCGTCCTGACCATCGACGGCGGCTACAGCGTCTTCTGACCGGGCACGGTTTCGCCCCGGCGGACGGGCTCGTCGTCAGGGCTGGACGCCGCCCGATCGCGGGCCCGTCGGCGACGAGACTGGCGATCGGGTCGATCCCGGCCGGGTCCGGCCACGAGCGGCAGGTGGCCATGCATACCACCTCGTCAACCAGCCCCCAGCAGGGCCCGCCATCGGCTCGGCTCCTGGTGTCGCCATGACCGGTGCAGGGCCCCGGTCAGACTGGCACTCCCGCGTCCATGGCCACGCTGTCGGCTGCTACTCGGCGCCGCGCTCCCCCGACAGGCGCGACCCGAACAGTCGGCGCCACCAGGAGCGCATGCCAGGCCGTGGCGCGCGGCACGACCGTTCCCATTCCGCCTTGGTCAACAACTTGCCGGCCTGCCGCTGCTTCGCGACGCAGGCCGTATGTGCATGACGGCGACGCTGAGGGTCGCCCTCCGGAAACAGCAGCGTGTTGGGATTCATCGCCAGCAACAGACCGTGGCAGATCGGACATTCGTAGGTCTTGGGTTGCCGACTCTGCGCCGGGCGCATATCCCACCAGCGCACTGCATCGGCCATTCGGCAAGGCTACGCGTGCCACACCGAGTCCGAGCCCACGTCCAGCGTCAGGTCGCGCGACCTCCGCTTCCACGAGATCGGCGAGCCTGTCGATGTCCGGCGTCGGGAGCGCATCGAGGCCCCGGATCCGTCCAGTGGCCGCATCCGTGCCGGTGCTGGCCACGGGGTTGACTTCCTCGGCCTGCCGAGTGCCGGTGCTGCCGATGGTGCGATCTGGAACAACTGGTCCCCGGTGCCCGATGGACTCGACCCGGTGCAGGCGACCACCTTGCCGATGGTCGTGCAGACGGTGGCATGGACGCTGCAGGTCCTGAACCTCCCCCACGGCTTCGACGCGACGAGCATGCGGCAGGTCGCGGCCGCCGCCGGGGTGGACTCCGCCCTGGTCCGCCGGTTCTTCGGCAGCAAAGAGGAGCTGTTCACCGAGGTGGCGACCGCTCTGATCGTTCCCGAGCTCGCGCTCGCGGCGGTCGCCCGCGAGCATGCCGCCGGGCTGCTGCGACGCCTCCTCGCCGACCGGGTGCTGGGCGAACTCGCAGCGTCGTTCCGGTCCGAGACCCCCGAACTGGGCGCTGCGCTGGCCGCGAGTCAACTCGTCGGCCTGGCCGTCGCCCGCTGCGCGGTGCGCTTGCTTGCGCCGCCACCGAGGATCTGATCCCCTGGGTCGCCCCGGTCATTCAGTCCTA